>CABQHF010000190.1 GCA_902463905.1 uncultured Faecalibacterium sp.
CGCGGTTTTTGGATAGGCCCTGTGCAGCAGGAGGTTCAATATGGCAAAGCATTCGGCACCCCGGCGGCGTTCCGGAACACACTGGGTCGGCACTCTGCTCACGGCAGGTGCAGTCGTGATCTGTATGGGGCTGCTGCTCCGCTTTCTCCCCATGGGATCCATCCCCACCGGCGGAGATGGATCGCCGGACAGTGCGTCAAGTGCCCCGGAGTCTGCGGCATCTTCCGAGCAGGAACCAGAGCAGGAGCCGGAACCGGTGGTGGAAACGCTCCGCTTCACGGCTACCGGCGATGACCTGATCCATTCCCCAATCTACAAGCAGGCTGCCCGGCGGGCCACCGGCGATGAGAAGTACAGTTTTGATTACTGTTATGCGAATGTCGCACCGTTCTATGCGCAGCAGGATATCAACTGGATCAATCAGGAGACGCTCTGCAACGATGAGCTGGAGCCTTCTTCCTACCCCTGCTTTTCCACGCCGGGAGATTGTGCACGGGCCCTTTACCGGGCAGGATTCCGGGTATTCAGCCTTGCAAACAATCACACCTACGACAAGGGTGCCAGCGGTCTGGCTGCCACCCTGCGCTTCTGGGATAGTATGCCGGAAGATGTGGTCACCACCGGCCTGTGGCACGGCGAAAGTGACTACGACCGGATTCCGCTGCAGACGGTCAACGGGGTGACCATCGCCTACCTTTCCTATACGGAGCATACCAACGGCATCCCCACCAGCAGTTCCATGCCGGCCAACGTGATCTATACCAGCCAGACAGACGTGATCGAGCGCCAGGTGCGTGCAGCACGCCAGCAGGCCGATTTTGTGATCGTGGGCGTGCATTGGGGCGTAGAGGACAGCCACACCATTGTGGACAGTCAGCGCACCCTGGCCCAGCAGCTTGCAGACTGGGGTGCCGATGTCATCGTGGGCACCCACCCGCATGTGCTGCAGGATGCCCAGTGGCTGACCGCTGTGGACGGCAGACAGACCTTTGTCGCCTACTCGCTGGGCAACTTCCTCAGCACGCAGAGCCGCCCGGATCAGCTGGTGGGTGCCATCCTGAGCCTGCAGCTGCAAAAGACCACCGACCCGGATGGCACCGTGCACTGCGCTGTGCTGGAGCCGAAGCTCCTGCCGACGGTCACCCACTATGACGCCGGAAAATCCAATGTGCGGGCCTATCTTTTCCGCGATTATACGCAGGAACTGGCAAAACAGCACGGCGTGCGCGGAAATTATTCCGATTTCAGCCTTGACAGCATCCAGAAAATCGCGCAAAATAATATCAGCAGCGACTTTTTGGAGCTTACATAAAACCGTGGAAATCTATAGCAGTGCCCGTGTGACGGGCAGAACGGAGGGATTTTATGTACGGAGTATCGAAAATCAATATTGAGCCAAGCCTGATGATGATCAGTGTGCAGGATGTGGAGTTCAAGGGCAACAGCCTGGCTCGCTATCTGCAGATCTTTGCCGACAACGGCGTGGTCGTGGATATGATCAGCCAGAGCGCACCCCATGGCACCACCATCGACTTCAGCTTTACGGCTGCCGGCAGCGACCTGCCGCTGGTGGTGAAGGCTATTTCGGCCGCCAATCTGGACAAGGATGCCAAGGCTTCTCCGCTGATCAGCGTCGGCTATTCCAAGCTGAATCTGTTCGGTGAGGACATGGTCACCAGCTGCGGCGTGGCTGCCCGCGCCCTGAACGCACTGGCCATGGCCGGTATCGAAGTGCTTCTGATCACCACCAGCGATCTGGACATCTCGCTGCTGGTCCATGCAGAAAACGAAGATGCAGCCTATGAGGCACTGAAAAAAGCCTATGAGCTCTAAGGCCCTCTCTGCAGTGGCAGTGGCCCTTGTTGGCGCAGCTGCTGCGGTGCTGGCATGGAACCGCTGGATCACAGCTGACAATGTACTGTTCGGGCTGCTGCTTGCAGGGCTGGTTGGTCTGGCTGCGGCGGGTATCGCCTTTCTGGCCTGTAGTATCATCATGCGCTGCAGGCAGAAAAAACACCCGGAAGCCCCCGTTCAAGATATTTCGACAGAAGATGGCATCCTGATCGTTTCTCCTCTGGAGGGAAAGATCTGCCCGCTGGACAGCATCGAGGATCCCGTCTTTTCCGCCGGTGTGCTGGGCAAGGGCTGCGCTATTGAACCGGATAAAGGTGAGGTCTACGCCCCGGCAGACGGCACGATCCTGAACATTGCTGAAAGCGATCACGCCATCAGTCTGCGGTGCGACTCCGGCGCAGAACTTCTGATTCATGTCGGGATGGACACGGTAGAGCGGCATGGAGCCGGATTTCTTCCGCAGATCCGTATCGGCGAGCGCGTCCGCTGTGGGCAGCTTTTGCTGAAATTTGATCTGCTGCAGATCCGCGCTGATGGCTACCCTGTGACCACCCCAGTGGTCGTGACCAACAGTGATGCTTTTACCGAGATCGCTGTGGTCGCCTCCGGCAATGTAACGGCAGGACAAAACATCCTGCTGATCCGCTGAACTTTTATAGTTTCACTGAACCACTCGCTGCGGCGGGTGGTTTTTTATTATGCAAAAAAGGGAGGCAGGACCTCCGAAGAGATCCTGCCTCCATAAAGCATTTGTTATGGGAAAACAGCTCGTTACAGCTTGCAGGCTGTGTCGTATCCGGTGCGGATGGCATTGGAAATGTCCGCTGCCTTGCCTGCGGCATCGCCGATGGCATAGACCGGCACGCCCGCAGCTTCCAGGGCCGCAGCGTCAAACTCGTTGGAGCGTGCGCCCATTGCCAGAACGATGTGGTCGCAGGGGATGGTGACATCTTCGCCGTCCTTGTTCTCGCAGACGACTGCATCCAGACGGAACTCCTTGACCTTGTGGCCGGGGTACTGTGCCACACCGTAGGCCTTGTAGTTTTCCATCAGGGTGGGCAGGATCGTGGTGCTCTCCCCTGCTGCGATCTTGTCCATCATCTCGACCACCGAGACTTTGCAGCCGCGGGCGGCCAGATACTCTGCAGTCTCGCAGCCCACCATGCCGCCGCCAATGACAGCGACCGCGCCATAGACCTGCTGCTCACCGGCCAGGATCTTCCAGGCATCTGCCACATTCACATGGTCGATGCCTGGGATCCGAGGTGCTGCGCTGTGTGCGCCCACAGCATTGATGACCGCTTCAAAACCAGCATTCTTCAGTTCCTGTGCTGTGGGAGCCTGTGCCAGGCAGAGCTTGACCCCTGCGTTGCAGACTGCATGGATCAGATCCTGTGCGGCGCGGCGCATCTCCTCCTTGCGGGGAGGCACGCAGGCAATGTTCAGCTGGCCGCCCAGGGCGGTGGTCTTTTCAAACAGGGTCACGTCATGGCCGCGCAGCGCTGCCACGCGGGCAGCTTCCAGACCGGCAGGGCCGCCGCCGAGCACGGCGATCTTCTTTTTCTGTTCCGCCGGGGTGATGCAGCGGGTGTTCTCGCAGCCGTTCTCCGCGTTCAGCACGCAGGAGAGGAACTGACGGTTCTGGATCGCATCAGTGCAGCCTTTGTTGCAGCTGATGCAGCGGCGGATATCGCAGGCCTTTCCGGCAGCGATCTTCTCGCCCCAGTCGGGGTCTGCCAGCAGCGGGCGGCCCAGAGCCACGATATCGGCCATGCCGCTCTCGATGACACGCTCCGCCATCTCGGCATCCACAATGCGGCCCACAGCACTGACCGGCACATGGACGGCCTTCTTGATGTCGCCCGCGATCTTCACGAAGAAGCCGTAGGGCTGCACGCCCATCGGCGGGATGGTATCGGCCATATTGCCGGTGTGGTTGGCCTGTGCAACATGGAACATATCCACGCCGTCCTCTTCCAGCCACTGGGCAAACTGCACGGCGTCGGCCTCGTCAATGCCGCCCTTGCCGCG
>CABQHF010000191.1 GCA_902463905.1 uncultured Faecalibacterium sp.
GGGGTCGAACATGGCACCTGCCGGCAGCACCAGGCAGCTGAGCAGGAGTGCAAACGACAGGATCAGTGCAAAAATACGTTTCATGTGGACAATTCCTTCAAAAAGCGATAAACTATACGAAGCAATGCGCACCGGCAGCGGTACGCAGAAAACACAAATGGAACAGCAGACGCTGTATACTTTATAATAACAGGTTTGCCGGGACGTGACAAGGGCTTTGCGGCTTTTGGCTGCGGTTTTGCACGCTCCGGCACAGGAGGACGGGAATGGTATATCTGACAGGCGACACCCACGGCGATCTGGACCGGTTCCGGCACGGGCGGCTGCGCTGGCTGGGCAAACGGGACATCGTGGTGGTGCTGGGCGATTTCGGCTTTGTGTGGGACGGCAGCGCAGAAGAACAGAAAAAGCTGGACTGGCTGCGAAAGCGGCCGTATACCCTGCTGTTTCTGGACGGTTCCCACGAAAATTACGACCTGCTGGCCCAATATCCGGCAACAGAGCGGTTCGGCGGCCGGGTGCAGAGCCTGGGCGGCAATGTCTACCATGTGTGCCGCGGCAGCGTGCTGGAGCTGGAGGGCAAAAAGTACCTGTGCTTCGGCGGGGCCGAAAGCCCGGACCGGGAGGAACGGGAGCCGGGCGTGAACTGGTGGAAGCAGGAGATGCCCTCCGATGAAGAATATGCGGCCTGCGAGCAGAACCTGGAAGCCTGCGGCTATCAGGTGGATTATGTGCTCACCCACGACGCGCCAAGCAGATTCCTGGATTTTACGGTGCTGGCCAGCGGCGAGACCAACCAGCTGCACCAGTTCCTGGACAAAATTCTGTTGAAGCTGACCTATGAAAAATGGTTCTTCGGCTGTTATCACCGGGATGTGCAGCTGTCCACTAAGAGCCGCTGCGTGTTCTGCGACGTG
This sequence comes from uncultured Faecalibacterium sp., assembly GCA_902463905.1. Classification (GTDB taxonomy): domain Bacteria; phylum Bacillota; class Clostridia; order Oscillospirales; family Ruminococcaceae; genus Faecalibacterium. The sequence continues at coordinate 918 of CABQHF010000191.1, forward strand.
ATCCCCATGGGGGACCGGCACGCAAAGCGGCTGTTTCGCCGATAGGAGGTATAAAATGCAGGTCACAGTAAAACTTGCCACCCGGGAGGGCGCTGCCCATATCAGCGGCATTCTGGCGGGCTTTACCCTGCTGGCAAAGCGCGGGGAACTGACTTTGCGGGTGTTGGATGCGCGGCAGGGCAGCCCCATTGCCCGGGAGGCGCTGCTGGAAACTGAAATTGACGGCCGCACAGTGGTGTTTGATCTGATGGACGGCTACTTCTACAACGACCCGGCGGCGGTGCAGGCGCTGTTCAGCCGGGCAGATGTGGTGTTCAAGCGCTCCTTTTCGGCTGAGAAGAACCGACAGTTCCCAGGAGATATCTCCGCAAAGCTGCGGCCGCTGGGTCTGAACTACTACGTTACCTGTCCGGGTTCGCCGTTGGATGCGGAACGCAGCGCAAAGAGCCGCCTGAAGCAGTGGGCACTTTCCACCCGCTGCTATCCGCAGGACTTTGAAGCCCGGCTGACCCGGGTGCGCAAAAAGCCGCACATCCTCTTTCTCACCCGTCTGTGGGACCCAGAGGAGCCGGCGGTGCAGCAATATCCGGACTTACAGGCAGAGTGGCGGCAGGTGAACGCAGACCGCATTGAACTGCTGCACCGGCTGCAAAGTGCCTTCCCGGCGCAGTTCACCGGCGGCGTGTCCGACAATGCCTGCGCCCGGCAGCTGTGCCCGGAACTGATCGTGCCGGACAGGCTGACCGGCAAGCGCGCCTACCTGCACCGGATGCAGCACACCGAGATCTGTGTGGCTTCTACCGGACTGCACGGCTCTACCGGTTGGAAACTGGCCGAGTATGTGGCGGCGGGACGAGCTATCGTTACCGAGCCGCTGCGGTACACCTTGCCGGGCGGCTTTGAAGAAGGGAAAAACTATAAAACGTATACGTCCCCGGCACAATGTGAGGAGCAGCTGCGGCAGCTGCTGGCAGACCCGGCGGCAATCTTAGCCATGGCGCAGCACAATGCGGACTACTATCAGATGTGGCTGCGGCCGGAACAGCAGGTGCGGCAGGCTTTGCGGCAGCTGGAAACAGGGGAGTTGTAAGGGGGAAAATGGGGTATGGAAGAGCAGAAACGGCATAGCGGCTTTGATACGATGCGCATCCTCAGCATGGTGATGATCGTTCTGATGCACGGCATCGGGCACGGCGGGCTGGGCAGTGCGGCACCGCAGGGGTCGGCGGCATTCTGGAGCTACTGGCTGTTGTTTATTCTGGCGCGTGTATCCACCAACTGTTTTGTAATGCTTTCCGGCTATTATCTGTCGGAGAGCAAGGGGGCTGTCCGCGCCGGGCGGCTGTTCCGCATTGGGGCACAGGTGTGGTTTTACTCCATGCTTACCTTCTGCGTTGCGGTCAAGGCCGGGGCAGTTCCGCTTTCGGCAGTCAACCTGCTTCGGGCACTGCTGCCCCTTACCTCCAACGGCTACTGGTTCGCCTCGGCTTATTTTCTGATGTACCTCTCGGTGCCGGTGCTGAACGCGGTGGTGCAAAGCCTTGACCGGCGGCAGTACAAAACGCTGCTGCTGGTGGCGTTGCTGCTGCAAAGCGTGTGGGGCACGCTGTTCTACTGGGCAACGGATGTGACCTTTGTAAATAACGGATACAGCTTTATCTGGTTCTATACCCTGTATTTTATGGCAGCCTATTTCCGCAAATACCGGGTGACTGTGCCCAGCGGGCTGTGTCTGCTGGCATATCTGGCAGCTTCGGCGGCGGGGCTTTTCAACCGGATGCTGGCGCTGCGGGTGGAAAACGCTTTGCACCTGAACGGTTTTGTAAATACCGTCAACGGCTATCAGGCACTGGCTACGGTCATTGCTTCGGCAGCGATGTTTCTGCTGTTCCAGAATATCCGCATCCGCTCGGACTACTGGCGGCGCTGGATCTTTCGGCTGGCACCGCTGTCCTTCGGGGTATACCTGCTGCACGACAGCGATTTTACCCGGGCGCTGCTGTGGCGGCTGGTAGACCTGCCCCGGTTCGGCGGGGCGCTGCTGCCCTCGCTGGCTTGCCTGACTGGCGCGGTGCTGCTGATCGCCGTGGCGGGCTACGCGGTGGATGCTGTGTATCAGCGGCTCTACCGCCTGCTGCGCCTGCCCGCACTGGAAACAAAGCTGAATGCCCTGACTGCCTGCATTCTGCAAAGGATCGTCGGGAGTGAAAAAACGTGAAAAAAGCGCTGTCGCACGAGTTTTTGTGTGACAGCGCTTTTTTAGTTCATCGGCCCGGCCTTGTCGAACATCTGCTGCACCTGCGCGGCCAGCAGGGCGTGCTCCGGGGCCTGCAGCAGCGGGTCCTCCGCCAGCATGGCCAGTGCTTCGCTCTGGGCGGCGTGGAGGGTACGGGTGTCGTTCATCAGGTCGGCGATCTGCAGTGTGGGCAGGCCGTGCTGGCGGCTGCCAAAAAAGTCGCCGGGGCCGCGGGTCTCCAGGTCGTACTGGGCCACGGCAAAGCCATCGGTGGTGCTGCAGAGGAACTTCAGCCGCTTTTGCACCGCTTCGCCGGTATTGTCGCTGACCAGAAAGCACCAGCTCTCGGCGGCACCACGGCCCACCCGGCCGCGCAGCTGGTGCAGGGCGCTCAGGCCATAGCGCTCCGCGTTCTCGATGACCATGACGCTGGCGTTGGGCACGTCCACCCCCACCTCAATAACTGTGGTGGACACCAGTGCGTCCAGCCGCCCGGTCTTGAAATCCTCCATGACAGCGGCCTTCTCCTTGGGCTTGAGCTTGCCGTGCATCAGACCCACCCGGCGGTCGGGCAGCAGGGCCTTGGCAATGTCCTCGTAGTAGGTCTTGACCGCGTTCAACCCGCCGTCGGGGGTGTCCTCAATGGCGGGGCACACCAGATAGACCTGCCGCCCCTTGTCGATCTCCTGATCGAGGAAATGGTACAGGTCCCGCCG
>CABQHF010000192.1 GCA_902463905.1 uncultured Faecalibacterium sp.
GGCGGCCCTGATGAACCGCTGGGGCGAGGATATCCTGCCCGAAGAGGTGGCCTATGTCATGGAGGACATGGCCACCAGCAGCACCGCCAACGCGGCCTTTGCGGCAGCGGCAGCGGGCTGCTGCGGCTACCCCTGCTGGCAGGCCTGGATGGATCTTGCCGACCTGCGTGCTCAGATCCACGACGGCTGCTCGGTGGCCGTGCAGGTGGAGTGCCGCATCCGCGGCCAGCGCGACCCCGTCCGGGTATGGATGGGCCTGCGGGGCTTCGGCCACGATGATGCGGTGATGGCGGATTACGTTCTGCTCAACGACCCCGCCGCCGACACCGATGGTGCCGTGAACTGCACCATGGCGCTGGTGGATTTTATGCGGTATTTTACCGGCCGCGCCATTGCGCTGCGGCCCAAGCCCCGCGACCTGGAAGCAAACCGGCCCCTCCGCCTCCGGTGCGAGCTGGAGCCGGGGCAGCAGGCAGGCGTCTATTACTTCTCCCGGCACGGCCAGCGTGATGCGCTGCCGGAAAATTTTGCCGGATGGATCGCGTGTGCCGCCCACGACGGTGTGGCCCATGCGACCACGGCACACCGCAGTTTTGTGCGCATGAAGCGCACTGAGGACGGCGGCGTGCGTTTTCTGCCGGAGCAGCTGGCTGCAGGCGGACGCTTCAGCGTGTACGCCGTGGATCAGACCGGCAGTATGCGGGTAGCGGAGGTACGGCTGCCCAAGCCGCGCCCCGCACCGGAACAACCAGTCACCCAAGCGCAGGACAAGCCGGACACCGCTCCGGCTGCACCCGGAGCTTTCGGGCAATAAATCGACATGGGAGGAACACATTATGGCAAAGACGATCATTACTTTGGGACGTGAGTACTGCACGGGCGGCCGCTATATCGCAGAGGATGTGGCCAATGCACTGGGCGTGAAGCTCTACGACAAGGAACTGATCACCATGGCAGCAAAGCACTCCGGCCTGTCGGAGGAAGCCGTTGCCGCCAGCGAGAAACGGCACACCCACAGCCTGCTGTACAGCCTGTACACCATGGGCAATGAGCTGCCGCTGGGCGATCAGGTGTTCATTCTGCAGAGCCGCATCATCAAGCAGCTGGCCGAGGAAGGCCCTTGCGTGATCCTGGGCCGCTGCGGCGACTATGTGCTGCGTGAGCGCCCGGATGTGCTGCGCGTGTTCGTGTATGCCCCCAAGGAGTGGCGGCTGGAGTACGCCAAGACCAACCCCCTGGTCAAGGCCAAGGACGCCAAGGGTATCAAGGACGAGGTGGAAAAGACCGACCGCAACCGTTCGGCCTACTACAACTACTACACCCAGAACCGCTGGGGCGATGCACACAACTATGACCTGGCCATCAACGCCGCACTGGGCCGCGAGACCTGCGTCAAGATGATCCTGGATGCAGCCGCTGCCAAGGAAAAGACCCTGGGCTGATGGCACATGGCCGCGTTGGCGGCATAAAACAACGATGATTCGTGGGTAGGGCGCACTTGCGTTCTGCCCACGTTTCAGGCAATGAGAAATGCTGCGCATCTCTCATTGCCTGCTGCCGCACCAGTGTGCGGCAGCGATTTTGAAAAAAACCTACTGTTAAAAGGAGCAATCGTGAAAACTAAGCAACCCCAGACCACTCCCGCCGGAGCGCGGGAAAACATCATGGGCACCATGGACATCAACCCTCTGCTGGTGCGCCTGAGCGTGCCCATGATGATCTCCATGCTGGTACAGGCGCTGTATAACGTGGTGGACTCGGTGTTCGTGTCCCATGTCAGCGAAAGCGCCCTCACCGCCGTGTCTCTGGCGTTCTCGCTGCAGAACGTGATGATCGCTGTGGGCGTGGGTACCGGCGTGGGCGTGAACGCCATGCTGAGCAAGAGCCTGGGCGAGAAAAACCAGCGGCAGGCCAACGCCACAGCAGAAAACGGCATCTTTTTGTCGGTGTGCAGCTTTGTGGTGTTCCTGCTCATCGGCCTGACCTGCATGAAGCCTTACTTCTATGCGCAGACCAGTGACGAGGTCATTGCACAGCAGGGCATCCAGTATCTGTCGGTGTGCTGCATCTTCAGCCTGGGCCTTTTCACCCAGACAATGGGCGAAAAGCTGCTGGCCGCCACCGGCCGCACCCATCTGAGCATGATCAGCCAGCTGGTGGGCGCAGTGGTCAACATCATTCTGGACCCCATCTTCATCTTCGGCTACTGCGGCGAGGCGCTGTCCGGCACCACCGGCGCGGCGGTGGCTACGGTCATCGGCCAGTTCTGCGGCGCGGGCATGACCCTGTACTTCAACACCCGCAAAAACCCGGATATCCAGATCAGTTTCAAGGGCTTCCGGCCCAGCGCCAAGGCCATCGGCCGCATCTACACCGTAGGTCTGCCCAGCATCGCCATGCAGTGCGTGGGCAGTCTGATGACCTTTGGTATGAACCTGATCCTCATGGCTTTCTCGGCTACGGCGGTGGCGGTGTTCGGCGTCTACTTCAAGCTGCAGAGCTTCGTGTTCATGCCCATTTTCGGCCTGAACAACGGCATGGTGCCCATCATCAGCTACAACTACGGTGCCCGCAGACCGGACCGCGTGAAAAAGACCATCAAGCTGGCGGTGTGCTACGCCGAAGGCATCATGCTGGTGGGCTTCTGCATCTTCCAGTTCGCGCCCCGGCAGGTGCTGGGCATCTTTGCGGCCAGCGATGCCATGCTGGCCATCGGCGTCCCGGCCATGCGCATCATCTGCCTGCATTTCCTGCTGGCGGGTGCCAGCATCGTGCTCAGCTCGGTGTTTCAGGCACTGGGCAACGGCATCTTCAGCCTCATCGTTTCGGTCTGCCGTCAGCTGTTCGTCTTGCTGCCGGCTGCATGGCTGCTGGCACAGACCGGCAATGTCAACAATGTCTGGTGGGCCTTCCTCATCGCTGAGATCGTCAGTGTCCTGATGAGTCTGGCCTTCTATGCCCGCATCAACAAGACTGTCATTGCACCCCTGTACGGCTCCGACGGGATCTGACGCCGGAGCAAGGCCTGTAACCGAAAGGAACGTGATCTCTATGGTAAAAAAGCTGAAGTGGAACCTGGTGCTCATGAGCGTGCTGTATCTGGGGCTGGGCATTTTTCTGGTCATGAAGCCCGGCACGGCCCTCAACATCGTATGCTATGCACTGGGCGGCGTGGTGCTGGCCTGCGCGGCCGTGCAGCTCATCCGCTACTTTGTGGTGGAGCGCGGGGTGTTCCAGAGCCAGCTGACCCTGATCTCCGGCCTGGTATGCCTGGCCCTTGGAGCTTTCCTGCTGCTGCGCAGCGACATCGTGGTGAGCGTCCTGCCCGTGGTGTTCGGCCTGTTCGTCATCTTTGATGCCATTGCCCGGGTACAGAACGCACTGGACCTGCGCCGCTGCGGCTACGACAGCTGGAAGGGCTTCCTGCTGCTGCCGGTGCTCAGCGTGGTGCTGGGCGTGGTGCTGATCGTGAACCCCTTCGGTGCCATGGAGACGCTGGTCATGGCCATCGGCGTCATCCTGATCGTGGAAGGTGCCATCAACCTGCTCAGTGCCCTGTATACGGTGCTGGCCCTGCGCCGCTTTGCCAAGCTCCACCCGGAGACCCAGTCCATGCTGGAGGATCTGACCGGGGAGGACCTGAACGGCGACGGCGTGGTGGCCCCCGATGTGACCCACACCGATGCAGAGGCCACCGCCGTGGAGCTGGACCATGTGGACGAAAGTGCCACGGTGGACCAGGAGGACCGGGAGTAAGGGCGGCGGCCTCGCCCTCTCCGTCACGGCTTACGCCGTGCCACCTCTCCCAAGGGGAGAGGCCTTGGCAAAGAGATGAAGTTTGCGTGGACTGCCAAGGGCTCCCACT
>CABQHF010000193.1 GCA_902463905.1 uncultured Faecalibacterium sp.
TGGACGGCTCCCACATCTGCACCCTGATGCTGACCTTCTTCTTCCGCTATATGCGTCCGCTCATCGAGCAGGGCCATGTGTATGTGGCCCAGCCGCCGCTGTTCAAGGTGCAGAAGGGCAACACCATCAAGTACGCCTACAACGACGCCGAAATGGCCATCCTTTCCCAGGAAATGCCGGGTGCCAAGGTGAACCGCTATAAGGGCCTTGGTGAGATGAACCCGGACCAGCTGTGGGAGACCACCATGAACCCGGACAACCGGGTGATCGTGCAGATCACCATCGACGATGCCGAAAAGGCCGACGAAGCCTTTACCATCCTCATGGGCGACCAGGTGGAGCCCCGCCGCCGCTTTATCGAGACCAACGCCCAGTACGCAAAGCTGGACGTGTAATACACGGAGGAACAAATGGAAGAAGATTATGTCATGATTCCGGGCAGCGGAACCAAAAAGATCATCCGCGACGTCAAGAAGGAGATCGAGACCGCGTTCCTGGACTACTCCATGTCGGTCATCGTGTCCCGTGCCCTGCCTGATGTGCGTGACGGCCTGAAGCCCGTTCACCGCCGTATCCTGTATACCATGCATGAGCGCGGCAACGACCCCAGCCATCCCTACCGCAAGTCCGCCGACACCGTCGGTGCCGTGCTGGGTTCCTACCACCCCCATGGTGACGCATCCGTTTACGACGCCATGGTCCGTCTGGCACAGGACTTCTCCCTGCGCTACCCGCTGGTGGACGGCCAGGGTAACTTTGGCTCTGTGGACGGCGACCCCCCGGCTGCTTACCGTTACACCGAGGCCCGCATGAGCCGCATGGCGGTGGAGATGCTGACCGACATCGAGAAGGACACCATCGACTGGGACCCCAACTTCGATGAGACCAAAAAGGAACCTAGCGTGCTGCCCTGCCGCTTCCCCAACCTGCTGGTCAACGGCAGCCAGGGCATCGCAGTCGGCATGGCCACCAACATCCCGCCCCACAACCTCAGCGAGGTCATTGACGGCTGTGTGGCCTATATCGACAACCCTGACATCGACCTGCCCGGCCTGATGGAATACATCAAGGGCCCGGACTTCCCCACCGCCGGCATCATCATGGGCCGCAGCGGCATCCGTGCCGCCTACGCCACCGGCCGCGGCAAGATCACCCTGCGGGGCCGTGCCACCATCGAGGAGACCAAGAACGGCCGTACCCAGATCATCATCACCGAGATCCCCTATATGGTCAACAAGGCCCGCCTGATCGAGAACATGGCGGACCTGGTCAAGGAAAAGCGCATCGAGGGCATCACCGGCCTGAACGATGAGACCAACCGCAAGGGCATGCGCATCGTGGTGGACATCCGCAAGGACGCCAACGCACAGGTCATCCTGAACCAGCTGTATCAGTACACCCAGCTGCAGGACACCGTGGGCGTCATCATGCTGGCCATCGACCACAAGGTGCCCAAGGTGCTCACCCTGAAGCAGATGCTGCAGAAGTACGTGGAATTTCAGGACGAGGTGGTGCGCCGCCGCACCCAGTACGACCTGAAAAAGGCCAAGGAGCGCGCCCACATTCTGGAAGGCCTGAAGAAGGCCACCGACATCGTGGATGAGCTGATCGCCACCATCCGTGCCTGCAAGGGCGGCATGGCCGAAGCCAAGGCTGCCATCATGGAGCAGTTCGGCTTCGATGATCCGCAGGCAGATGCCATCGTCAAGCTGCAGCTGGGCCGTCTGGCCGGTCTGGAGATCCTCAAGATCGAGGAAGAGCTGGCCGGTCTGCACGCCAAGATCGAGAACTGGGAGGCCATTCTGGCCGATGACGCCCGGGTGCTGGCCATCGTCAAGGAAGAGCTGCTGGACATGAAAAAACGCTTTGGCGACGAGCGCCGCACCGAGATCCAGTCGGTCACCGGTGAGGTGGACATCGAGGATCTGATCGCCGAGGAGCAGTGTGTGTACACCCTGACCGAGGCCGGTTATATCAAGCGCCAGCTCAAGGCCACCTATCAGGCCCAGCGCCGCGGCGGCCGCGGCATCTCCGGCATGACCCGCAAGGAAGAGGACATCGTGCAGGAAATGTTCGTAGGTTCCACCCACGACTATGTGCTCTTTGTCACCGACAAGGGCCGTCTGTTCCGCATCAAGGGCTACACCATCGCCGAGGGCAGCCGCACCAGCAAGGGCAGCAACATCGTCAACCTGCTGCAGCTGGCCGAGGGCGAAAAGGTCACCAACATGATCTGCCAGAGCAAGGACGCCGACACCGAGGGCGGCTTTGTGACCATGGTCACGAAGCAGGGCCTCATCAAGCGCACCCCGCTGGAGCAGTACGCCAACATCCGCAAGACCGGCCTGATCGGCATTGCCCTGAACGAGGGCGACGCGCTGGCATGGACCCGCCTGACCTCCGGCCACGACATGCTCATCGTTGCCACCCGCAACGGTCAGGCCATCCGCTTCAATGAAGAGGATGCTCGTCCCATGGGCCGCAGCGGCCACGGCGTGCGCGCCATCAAGCTGGCCGAAGGCGACGAAGTGGTGGGCGTGTGCATCTGCCGCGAAGGCGGCACGGTGCTCACCGTGACCGAAAACGGCAAGGGCCGCCGCTCCGACATCGACACCTACCGCATCACTGCCCGCGGCGGCAAGGGCATCCGCAACTACGATGCCGCCAAGGATAAGGTGGCTGCGGTCAAGATCGTGGACGACGTGGACGACGTGCTGCTGAGCAGTCAGGAGGGCATCATCATCCGTCTGCACGCCAACGAGATCCCGCTGCAGAGCCGCTACGGCTCCGGCGTGCGGGTGATGCGTCTGGGCGAGAACGACAAGGTGATGGTGCTGGCCCGCACCGACCACGACGACGAGGCCCAGACCGAACAGATCGACGCCTCCGAGGCCGAAGCCGAGCCCACAGCCGAGCAGCTGGCCGAGATGGAAGCCGCCGATGCCGCCTCTGCCGCAGAGGCCCCGGAAGCCGACGCCGAAGAAAAGGGCGAAGAATAAAAATTTACGGTAAACGCTCAGGTTTGTCTGGACTTCTCCATAAAATTGTGATAAGATAAGCAAACAATCACAAATACCCGTGGGGGAGTAGCAGGCGCTTTTGCAGGGCGCAGCAAGTCAACACAATGGCCGCTGGTTCCGGTCTGGCTTGCTTTCATTTGCGAGACTCATGTGTCTTTGGCGTGGGATGCGCCCGTGCACATGGAGTCGGTTTATCAAAACTTACCCGGTCCCGGACGTTCAGCGCGCCCGGGGCCGGGTTTTGTATTGCCCGATATTCTGGTTTTGGCAACAGGAGGCAGACAATATGGAATGGAGTTTTGTGTTTTTCCTCAACAGCGCCCTGCTGGGTGTGGGCCTTGCAATGGACGCGTTTTCGGTGTCGATGGCAAACGGCTTGCATGACCCCAAAATGGGCAAGGGCACCATGGTGAAGATCGCAGGCACCTTCGGCGTTTTTCAGGCCGTGATGCCCATGACCGGCTGGATCTGTGTGCACACCATCGTGGAGCTGTTCTCGTCCTTTGAAACGTTCATCCCGTGGATCGCGCTGGCCCTGCTGGGCTACATCGGCGGCAAGATGCTGGTGGACGGCATCAAGGGTGAAGAGGCCGAGGAGGCCACCGAGCTCAGTGCCGGTGCTCTGTTCATGCAGGGCGTAGCCACCAGCATCGACGCACTTTCCGTCGGTTTCACCATCTCGGAGTACGGCTGGCTGATGGCTCTGGCGGCCTCCCTCATCATTGCCGTGGTCACCTTTTTCATCTGCATGGCGGGCCTGAACATCGGCAAAAAGTTCGGCACCAAGCTCTCCGGCAAGGCATCCATCCTGGGCGG
>CABQHF010000194.1 GCA_902463905.1 uncultured Faecalibacterium sp.
TGGCCAGCGGCAAACACACCGAGGTGAACCCCATGGGCTTTACCATCGTGGTGGAGGAAAACGGCCACAACCCCAACCACAGCTACTACGACATCCAGTAATGCCTGTAGGCTGTAGCGGTTTAAAATGCTCTCAGCTTGCGCTCTGAGCATCCTTATCTGTAAGCTGGGAAAATCTGCAGATCTTCCCAGCTTACTTTTTCACAGAGAGGGGGCGCAGCGGCAGGCGGCAGCTTCTCGGCCCCCCTTGCTGTGTGATTTCGGATCTTTCTTTGGCATTTTTGTCCAAACTTTGTTTTCTGTGCAACGTTCCAGCAAAAAGCCCTTGACCTTCCCCCAAGGGGATGCCCTATAATAGGGCCATAAGGAGGGAACCGCAATGCAAATCGACCCATTCATTTGGCTCATTGCCGTGGTCGGCTTTCTGGTCCTGGAGGGCACCACCTTCAACATGACCTCCATCTGGTTTGCCATCGGCGCAGCCGCCGCCCTGATCAGCTGCCTGTTCACCAGTCAGTTCCGGGTGCAGGCACTGCTGTTCATCGTGGTGAGCGTGCTGTGCCTGCTGGCTTTCCGGCCGCTGGCCGCGAAGCTGCGCAAAGCCCCCACAGCCACCAACGGCGACCGCAACCTTGGCCGGGAGGCCGCTGTGCTGACCACCGTCACCGCCGAGGAGCCCGGCCGCGTCCGGCTGGACGGCGTGGATTGGAATGCCCGCTGCGTGACCCCCGGCGACATCCTGAGCCCCGGTGACCGCTGCCGCGTCACCGAGATCCACAGCACCCTGCTCCTGGTGGAGCCTATCCTGACCGAAAGCCGCAAGAGCTGATACACCCGGTATCCGCTCCCTCTCGTGAAAAAAGGAGTACATTATGGTCCTGTTTTTTGTGATCCTCGCGCTGGTCTTTATTGTCCTGCTGGTGGTCGTCACCAACATCGTCATCGTGCCGCAGTCCATGGTCTATGTCATCGAGCGGCTGGGCAGCTACTCCGACACCTGGTCTGCCGGCCTGCACGTCAAGATCCCGTTCATTGAGCGCATCGCCAAAAAGGTGAGCCTGAAAGAGCAGGTGGCGGACTTTCCCCCTCAGCCGGTCATCACCCGCGACAACGTGACCATGCAGATCGACACGGTGGTGTTCTTCCAGGTCATGGACGCAAAGCTGTACACCTACGGTGTCAACCAGCCCATTGCCGCCATCGAGAGCCTGTCCGCCACCACCCTGCGCAACATCATCGGTGAGATGGAGCTGGATCACACCCTCACCAGCCGTGACGTCATCAACGGCAAGATCACCGCCATTCTGGACGAAGCTACTGATAAGTGGGGCATCAAGGTGAACCGCGTGGAAGTGAAGAACATCATTCCCCCGCGTGAGATCCAGGAAGCCATGGAAAAGCAGATGAAGGCTGAGCGCGAAAAGCGCGCCGTCATCCTGAAGGCCGATGGTGAAAAGCAGGCTGCCATCACCGCCGCCGAGGGCGAAAAGGAAGCCGCCATCCTCCGCGCCGATGCCGTGAAGCAGCAACGCATCCTGGAGGCCGAGGGCGAGGCACAGGCTATCCTGGCGGTGCAGCAGGCCAACGCCGACGCCATCCGGCTGCTGAACGAGGCCATGCCCAGCGATAAGGTGCTGGCCATCCGCAGCCTGGAGGCCCTGGCCAAGGTGGCCAACGGCAAGGCCACCAAGATCATCATCCCTTCCGAGCTGCAGAACCTGGGCGGCGTGGTGCCCAGCATCAAGGAACTGATGACTGACCCGAAGGACGCCGAATAAAGAAGTTTTATAAAAAATAGCTTCCTCGCCCTCTCAGTCTCACTTCGTTCGACAGCTCCCCCAAAGTGGGAGCCTTGGCAGAATGACAAAGTTTTCGGTTTTGCCAAAGCCTCTCCCCTTGGGAGAGGTGTCACGGAACGCGACGGAGAGGGCGAGGCCGCTTTTGGAGGAGCTTTTCCATGATCTATGATACCCTGAACAACCTGCCCAACTATCTGGGCGTCAGCGACAACCTCGACACCGTCATCGAGTACATCATGGCCCGCGATATCACCACCCTGCCCGCCGGGCGCACCCGCATCGACGGCGAAAAGGCCGTGGTCACTGTGAGCACCGTCACCCCGCAGAGCTCCGACAAGGCCCTGTTCCAGCGCCACGATGCCCACATCGTGCTGGAGACCGACCTGGAGGGCAGCGAGCTGTTTGAGGTGAGCCTGGCCGAGCTGACTCCCACCAAGCCCACCGACGAAGCCGCCGACACCACTGTGGGCACCGCCGGCACCAGCATCGCCGGCATGCTGTGCGAGGGCCGGTTTGCCCTGTATCTGGCCGGGGAGCCCTACAAATCCAGCCTGAAGGCCCAGGGCTGCGGCAAGCTGAAAAAAGCTGTGTTCACCATTGAGCTGGACCCGGACGAGGAGGAAACGGAAGAATAACAGGAGGTACCTCTATGAAGCATTTTCTTTCCATCTTTTTCTGCACGCTTTTATTGTTGCTGCTGTTTACGTTCTGCGGTGGCATTCTCCTGTTTGACCTGCATAAGAATGTCTACGGCTGGACGCTGCCCGTAAGTTTATGCATCAGCGCTGTGATTTCCGTATGCTGGAAAATGGATGACAAGATCACTGCCCTGCAAAAGCGGGTGGATGAACTGGAAGCCGCGCAGAAAACCGCCGAAAAGTCCGAGAAATAAATACAACGCCGCCCTTACCGGAGAAGCTTTTCCGGCAGGGGCGGCGCATTCTTTTACACTCTACTTTTTATCCGGTGGGTCATCCAGCCCTTCAAACATCACCATGCCCAAGTTTGCAAGGCTTGCTCCCAGCGCAAAACCGACTGTTCCCAGCGACACACTGAACAAAGCGCCCATAGCAACACCGAACAGGATGCCCGCGATTTGACTTTTCTTCATTTTACTGCTCTGCCTTTCCGTACCAGGCCACCGACAGCCGCCAAGAGAGGGAGTACAGCCCCAGAACGATCAGTACAATGCCCAGCAGAGCCAGTGGCGGAACGCCCTGCGGCAGAAGGTTCCGGGCCAAGCCGTCCTCATTGGCGGACACGCCAAACCCCATCAGAGCCGCAACCAGGCCGACCATAAGATAAAACGCATATTTTGCCTTTTCGTAGCCAAAACGGTAATTCAACGGCAGCAGAACGGCACTGTTCAGCAGCGTTGTCATGCCTACCTGCACCAGCGTGGAAACCACAAGCGCATGGTCCACAGCTGTCCAGTGCAGGCTTGCCACGCCAAGGGCTGCGGCGGCGAAGAGTTCCGCCAGCACCAGCCCGCACAGGCCAATGATGTATTTGCTGCCCACCAGCTGTTCTTTTGTCACCGGAAGCACGGCGCTGTACTCGCTGAATTTGCTGGCCTGATCATAGGCCAGCAGGGTCATGGGCATTATGCCCATCAGAAAGCCCGCATATACAATAAAGAAATTGGCCCCATTCATGATGGTAACCACGCCTGCGCCCATCATGACCACGGCGGCCACAATGACACCTTTGGCATAGTGCCATATCTGATAAGCATCCTTTAACAGCAGACCCTTCATTGCACATCCTCCCCTTTCACCATCAACACAAACAATTCCTCAATGCTTACCGGGGCAAGCTCTGCTCCGGCGGGCATTGCGTCCCGGCGCACAAGCGCCTCGACCCCGTAGGGGGTGACCCGCTTGCCGTACACCTGTGCATCCAGTGCCGCCAGCTGCGCCGCCGTGCCGTGCCACAAGGCGTATTCCTCCCGCAGGGCGTCCTTTTCCTCACAGAGCAGCAGCCTGCCCTTGTGCAGGAAGGCGATGGTATCGCACAGCTTTTCCAAGTCGCTGACGA
>CABQHF010000195.1 GCA_902463905.1 uncultured Faecalibacterium sp.
GCTCGTAGCCGTAAAAGCGGATGAGCTGCTTGGCAAGGTCCATGATCTTGACCGGCTCCCCCATGTCCAGCACATAGATGTTGCCGCTTTCGGCCAGGGCACCGGCCTGCAGCACCAGCTGGGCCGCCTCCGGGATGGTCATGAAGTAGCGCTCGATGTTGGGGTCGGTCAGGGTGACCGGGCCGCCCTTTTTGATCTGGGCTTCAAACAGCGGGATGACGCTGCCGTGGCTGCCCAGCACGTTGCCAAACCGCACCGCCACGCACTTCATGTCGGTGTTGCCCGCAAAGGTCTGGATGAGCATCTCGCAGATGCGCTTGGTGCAGCCCATGACGCTGGTGGGGTTGACGGCCTTGTCGGTGGACAGCTGCACGAACCGCTCCACCCCGTGCTCGCTGGCGCTCACCAGCAGGTTCTTGGTGCCCAGCACGTTGTTCTTGACCGCCTCGGCGGGGCTGACCTCCATCAGCGGCACATGCTTGTGGGCCGCCGCGTGGAACACCACCGTGGGGTGGTAGGTCTCAAACACCTCGTCCAGCCGCTTTTTGTCCCGGATGGAGCCGATGAGCACGGTCACCGGGATATCGCGGCCATACTTCTGCTGCAGTTCCATCTGCAGCTCGTAGGCGCAGTTCTCGTAGATGTCAAAGATGAGCAGCTTGCCCGGGTGGAAGCGCATCACCTGCCGGCACAGCTCCGAGCCGATGGAGCCGCCGCCGCCCGTCACCAGCACCGTTTTGCCGGTGAGGTAGCCGGAGATCTTCTCCATGTCCAGCGTCACCTCGTCGCGGGACAAAAAGTCCGCCGGGTTCAGCTCCCGGAAAGCCCCCTGCTGGGGTGCACCGCTGCCCACCAGCTGGGGGTCACTGAGCATCTGC
This sequence comes from uncultured Faecalibacterium sp., assembly GCA_902463905.1. GTDB lineage: Bacteria > Bacillota > Clostridia > Oscillospirales > Ruminococcaceae > Faecalibacterium. Next base: position 879 of record CABQHF010000195.1, read on the forward strand.
ACCGCGCAGTGGGTGCTCACGCACAGGTCGATGACGTGGTTCAGGCGGCTGCCCTTCAGGGTGGGGATGGCCACCAGGATGGTGTGGATGCCGTAGCGCTTGCACAGCTCCGGGATCTGCTCCAGCGTGCCCTTGACCGGCACGCCGTGGATGGTCTGGTGGAGCTTGGCGGGGTCATCGTCCACGGCCAGCACCGGGCGGCCGTACTGCTTGTTGGTCTTGCACACGTTGATGGCCCAGGCCCCGGCCTCGCCCGCGCCCACGATCATCACGGGGCGGTTGGGGTCGCGGCTGGCCACGCCGCGCAGGCGCTCGCCCAGCGGGTGGTTCAAAAACAGCCGCCATGCCAGACGGCTGCCGCCCACCAGCAGCAGGATGAGCACCGCCGCCATGCAGTTGGCCGAGTTGAACAGCACACCGTGGATGCACCGGCGGTTGACCGCATACACGATGCCGGTGGGCACCGCCACCATGACCGCAAGGCGCAGCAGGTCGCGCTCGCCCGCGTACTTCCACAGCACCGAGTACAGCCCGCCCAGCAAAAAGCTGGCCACATACACCGCCACGATCCAGGGCAGGTTATGGTACAGGATGGCAAGGTTGTGAGGCCACCAGGCGGCTTCCACCGCACCGTCGGCCCGCAGCAGCAGCGCAAAATAAAAACTGAACGCCACGATGGCGGCATCCAGTGCCGCCAGCACAGCGCGGCGCAGGTAGACCCGCGCTCTGGTCTCTTTGGGTTTCTCGTTCACGAAAGGTTCCTCTTTTGTTCCGGGGAGCGGGCAGTGCCCGCCGCCATTTTGCAGGCCGCGGCAATCCCGGCGGCCTTATCCTATATATTATACACAGAATGCGGTGCTCTGTCCAGAAATTTGTGGAGAGAACCCAAACCCTCTCAGTCTCGTCGCTTTGCTCCTCGCCAGCTCCCCCGAGGGGGGAGCTTTATCTCGTGGCGGCCAACTTTTCCGCACTGCCAAAAAGCTCGCCCTTCGGGAGAGCTGGCGCGGCGTTAGCCGTGACTGAGAGGGTTCACCCCGTAAAATCATTTCCAGTATCCGATGCAATTTACCGGAACGGCCCCTCCCGTGAAAAAGCAACTCTGGAAAATCCGCAGATTTTCCAGAGTTGCAAATCTAAAAATTTTATTTCCGCTGCGATTGCCAGAGCGAAGCGGAGGCAATTCTAAATCGTCTTTTCCCGCACAGAGGGTGGCCGCGTAGGGCAGGTCTGATGCCTTTTGCAAGATGCATCGCCGCCAGGGTCGCTCCGCTGGGCCAGAGGGTGAGAGGGGTGTTTCGACTCCCCCCTCTCTCCCTCTGGACTCCCCTCTCCCCGCAACGAGAAAGGGGCTGCTCGCCCCTTTCAGACCCCAAAGGGGTAGGCTCCAACCGAAAATACTGAAGATTCACGCCATTCGGCGTGAAGATCTTTTCACCGTATTTTCGGCTTCCGCCGATTGGAAAGGCCCCTCAGTCGCTGCGCGACAGCTCCCCGCAGGGGAGCGGGTTCCGTAAAAGCACCTATTCCCGCTGCGATTTGGCCGCAGGCCAACAGCAGCAAATGCAGCTGCCCGGAACGGCCCCTCCCGTGAAAAAGCAACTCTGGAAAATCCGCAGATTTTCCAGAGTTGCAAATCTAAAAATTTTATTTCCGCTGCGATTGCCAGAGCAAAGCGGAGGCAATTCTAAATCGTCCCCCGCATCCTCGCCAGCTCCTCCCCCAGCCCCAGCGGCCATGCCGCCAGCAGAAACACCCCCGCCGTGGCACATCCGCCCGCGCCCAATGCCGCCAGCCGGGGCCAAAGATCCCCCGCAAGGGGCAGCGCCAGCGCCTGCCGCAGCCCGGTGCCCGCCGCCGCGGCCAGTGCCCCGGCCAGCGCCGGAGCGCCCAGCCACCGCCGGAAGGCGTGGGGCATCCCGCTGGAAAACAGCAGCCGCCCGGTGTTGGCCGCGCAGGTGTACAGGGTGGACAGCAGCATCACGGCCAGAAAGCCCCGCATGCCGTACCGGGGCAGCAGCACCGCCACCCCCGCCAGCCGCAGCACGGCGTCCCACACGCTGTAGCGGAAGGCGGCTTTCTGCTCCCCTACCCCCTTCATGGCACCGTCCACCATGCTTTCCAGATAGAGCAGCGGCAGCACCGGGGCCAGCACCTGCAAATAAAACCCCGCCTCGGCACTGCCGTACAGCAGCCCCGCCGCATCCGGCCCCCAGCACCAGAACAGCGCCGCCGCCAGCGCCGAGAAGAACCCGGTGAGCCGCAGCATCCGGTCCAGCAGGGCGGTCAGGCGGGCGGTCTGGCCCAGCACATGGGCCTGGGTGATCTCCGGCATGAGCAGCACGGCCAGACTGCCCAGCAGCCCGAAAGGAAAGGTGAGCAGCGGCAGGGCCATGCCCTTGAGCACGCCGTATTGTTCCAGCGCCGCCGCCCGGCCCCCGGCCCCGGTCAGGTAGACGGCCAGGCAGGCGGGCACCAGCATGTTCTCTGCCGTGTGCAGCGCGCTGGCCAGCACCCGGCCGCCCTCCACCGGCCACAGGATGTCCCACAGGCGGCGGGAGGCCTCCGGGGGCGTTTGCGCCCGCTTCCCGCCGAAGCACCGCCGCACCTCGCCCCGGCAGAACAGGGCCATGAGGGTGCAGCTCACCGCCTCGCTCAGGGCGGTGGCCCCCAGCACCAGCGTGCAGCGCTCCCCGGCATCCCGGCCCGGTGTGGCGTACAGGGCCGCCGCCACCGCCCCGATGCGCACCGTCTGCTCGGCCAGCTGGCTGGCCACATTGGGGCCGACCCGCCGCCGGGCCAGAAAGAACCCCCGCAGCACCGCCGACACGGCCATCCAGGGCAGGCCCAGCGCCGACAGCCGCAGCGCGCCCGCCGCCCGCACATCCCCCAGCCACCACCGGGCGGCCGG
>CABQHF010000196.1 GCA_902463905.1 uncultured Faecalibacterium sp.
TGCAAAACCCTCATCCACCAGTTCAAATCTGGTCGTCACCTCCAAAAGATTCCCGGGAACTTCGGTTCCCGGGATTTTTTGTTTTAAGGCCTGCCTCGCCCTCTCAGCCTCGCTACGCTCAGCAGCTCTCCCAAAGGGAGAGCCAGGTCACACGCCGCCTTCAGAACTGTCAACGTTCCCCCTATCGCCAAAAAAGCTCCCCCCATCGGGGGAGCTGGTGCAAAGCGCTTGAGCGTTTTAAAAAGTCAGCCGCATCTGATACCACACCACACCGCCGTGGGTGGAGCCGGAAACACCCTCGTTCACAAAACCGAACTTTGCATAGTAGTGCACCAGGGCCTCCTTGCAGGTCAGTACCAGCCCCTTCCGGCCCTGGGCCCGGGCGTCGGCAATGGCCTGCTGCAGCAGCTGCCCGGCGTACCCCTGTCTGCGGCAGGCCGGGATGGTGTTTACCCCAAAGATCATCTGCCAGGCACCATTCTCCCGGTGGAGGGAGGCGTCGGCGTACATCTCGTCGGTCAGGTCCGGCGCATCGGTGCAGAAACCGTCCACAAAGGCGACGAGCTTTCCGTCCTCGAACAGCAGCCAGAAGTGGTCTGCATAGTGTGCCAGCCGCCCGGCAAATTCTTCTGCCGTGGCCGCCTCTGCCGCCGGGAAGCACTCCGCCTCCACGGCGGCGATGGCGGGCAGGTCTTTCATTTCAGCGTTGCGGATCTCCATAGGTTTTGTCTCTCCCCTGTTTTTTCCTTGAGTGTAACATATTCCCCTGCAGACAGCAAGGCGGAAGATCCGCAGATCCTTCGCCCTGCTTTTTCTTATGCCTGCCGTTCCAGCAGGGCTTTATAGGTGCGGTCCATGCCGATGGCACCCAGCGGGGCGGTGATGAGGATTGCCAGCACCGCCACCGACAGCACGATCTGCCCGCAGGGCAGGCCCATGGCCAGCGGCACCGAACCGATGGCCGCCTGCACGGTGGCCTTGGGCAGGTAGGCGATCACACAGAACAGCCGCTCTTTGCGGTTCAGGGCCGTGCCTGCCATGCACAGGCAAACGCCCACGGCGCGGAACGCCAGCGCCAGCAAGATCATTGCCACCGCCGGAGCACCCGCTGCCAGCGTATAGCGGATATCCACCGCCGCGCCCACCAGCACGAACAGCAACACCTCCGCCGCCAGCCACAGCTTGCCGAATTTTTCGGAGAGTCGTTTGGACACGCTGGGCACGCACCGCAGTTTCAGCACACAAGCCATGCTCACCACGGCCAGCAGGCCGGACACCGACACGATGCCCTTGAGCCATGTCTCCACCGCCATGAGCAGAAAAGCCGTGCCCAGCACGATGATCACCTTCAGGCTGTTGCGCACCGTGTGCTTCCGGGCGTAGGCGGTCTCGAAGAACCAGCTCAGAGCCAGCCCCGTCACGGCCCCCAGCGCCACGCCCAGCAGGATGGAAACCGGGATGTTCACAAAATCCATCACATTGGCACGGCCGCCCTGTGCCATACTGGTAAAGGTAGAAAACAGCACGATGACGAAGATATCATCGCAGGAAGCCCCCGCCAGGATCATCTGCGGGATGCTCTTTTCGGTGCCGTAGTGCTCTTCCATCAGCTGCACCATGCGAGGGATGACCACCGCCGGGGAGACCGCGCCCAGCACGGCACCCATCACCGCCGCTTCGATCCGGGTGATGCCCAGAATGGGCGGTGCAAACAGGAAAAATGCCAAAATCTCGCAGCTGGCCGGCACGCAGGACATCATCACCGCCGGGCGGCCCACCTTTTTCAGGTCCGACAGATCCAGCGAAAGCCCCGCCTTGATGAGTATGATGATGAGCGCCATCTGCCGCAGCTCCGACGAGATGGACAGGATGGAAGCATCCAGCCAGTTAAGCACACAGGGCCCCAACAGGATGCCGGTGAGCAGCATGCCGATGATGCGCGGCAGCCGCAGCTGCTGGCACACCGCCGCCATGGCAAGCCCGATGAGAAAAACAAGCGCAAGGGATGTTAACATGGTTCCTCCGTTTCTTTCGCAAAAAGGGCAAACAAAAAAGCCGTGCCCCCTGCGATTTGCAAAAAATCACAGAAGTCATCAGCTTTGTAAAAGCGGTTCAGGGTGTTTCCCTTGGGAGAACTTCATTCCCGGAATGATTATAACAGGTTTTGCAGGATTTGCAAGGCTTGAACACAACGTTTTTTCCGTTTCACATGAACCAAGCAACAGTTTGCAAGGGGCTATCGTGATTTTTTCAGCGTTGTCAAGAGCGCTGTTCCTCGTTGCATCCTCCCCTGCTCCATGCTACAATGAGAGCAAGACCTGCCAAAAGGAGCTGACACGCCATGCCCACCGAAAACCGCATCACCCTCACGCCGGACACGCCGGTGCGCTACCTGAAAGGGGTAGGTCCCAAGACCGCCGAGCGGTTCGAGAAGCTGGGCATCGTGACGCTGGCCGACCTTCTGTGCCATTATCCCCGTAAATACATCGACTTTACTAAGCCCTACTCCATTGCGGAAGCCCCTGCCGACACGGAATGTGTGGTCAAGGCAGAGGTGTTCGCCAAGCCCGGCGGGCGCATCCTGCCCGGCGGGCGGCGGATGGAGCGGGTCACCGCCGGGGATGACGTGTCCGGGCTGGAGATCACCTGGTTCAACAACCCCTATGCCGCCCAGAAACTGGAGATCGGGCAGGAATACTATTTTCAGGGCATCGTCACCGGCGGGATGCTGCGGCGTCAGATGGTCAACCCGCTGGTGCGCACTGCCGAACAGGTGCAGGCAGCCCCGTTCGAGGCCGTGTACCCCCAGACCGAGGGCCTTTCCAGCAGTGCCATTGCCAAGTGCGTGCGGCAGCTGCTGCCCCATGCCGAGCTTCTGCCCGACCCGCTGCCGGAGGAGATGCGCCGCAAATACCGCCTGCCTTCCAAGGCCGAAGCCGTGCGGGCCATCCACCGCCCTGCCACCGAAGAAGAAGCCTTTGCGGCCCGGCGGCGGCTCATCTATGAAGAGCTTCTGGTGCTGCAGCTGGGCATCGGCCGCATGAAGAACCGCGGCTCCGCCGCCACCGGTGCCCCCATGCAGCCCACCGACCCGGAACCCTTCTGGGTCAGCCTGCCCTTCTCTCCCACCGGTGCTCAGCGCCGGGCTGTGGATGAGATCCTGGCCGACATGGCCGGGGAGCACTCCATGAACCGCCTGTTACAGGGTGACGTGGGCAGCGGCAAAACGCTGGTAGCGGCTGCCGCCATCTGGGCCTGCATCCGGGCCGGGTATCAGGCTGCTCTGCTGGCCCCCACTGAGATCCTGGCCGCACAGCACGCTGAGGGTCTGAACCGGATGTTGGCCCCCTTTGGCATGCGGGTGGCCCTGCTCACCGGCGGCATGAAAGCCGCTGCAAAGCGCACCACCCTGGCAGCCATCCGGGAGGACCAGGCAGACCTGATCGTAGGCACCCACGCCATCCTCAGCGAGGGGGTGGAGTTTGCCCGGCTGGGGCTGGCCGTCATCGACGAGCAGCACCGCTTCGGCGTGCGGCAGCGCGGCATGCTGGCCGAAAAGGCCGTGAATCCGCACCTGCTGGTCATGAGCGCCACCCCCATTCCCCGCACACTGGGCCTGCTCCTCTACGGAGACCTGGACATCTCCATTCTGGACGAGCTGCCCCCCGGCCGTACCCCGGTCAAGACCCGGTGCATCACCGGCAAAAAACGGCGGGACCTGTACCATTTCCTCGATCAGGAGATCGACAAGGGGCGGCAGGTCT
>CABQHF010000197.1 GCA_902463905.1 uncultured Faecalibacterium sp.
GCGGTGATGGTGTCCATCAGGTCGTAGGTGCTCACGCCCTGACCGGCCAGATCATACGCATCCGGGTAATACTGCTGCACCGTGGCACGCACTTTTTCCACCAGTGCAAAGGCTGCGTCGCCCTCGGTGTCGGCGTCCACGGTGAGCACCATGCGGGTGTAGCCGCCGGACACCAGCAGTTTGAGGGTGTCGTCCGGTACGAACTCCGGCGGGATGGAGGCCCCCGCGTTGTCCACATAGGACAGCACGGTGGTCACCTGTGGAATGTCATGCAGCGCATCCGAAAGCTCGGCCTGGGTGGCGGTGTCGCCCTCCGGCACCAGCACCACCCAGGTATCGCTCTTGCCGAACGTCTCTTCGATGGCGGCGGTATCGGCACCCAGACGGGTGTTGGTGCCGAACATATGGGCGGCACCGTAGTAGTATTCGTTGTTGTTGGAGGCCAGATAGCTGGGCACCATGATGACGGCCAGCGCCAGCGCCGCCGGCAGCATGATGCGGGACACAAACCGCCCGAACTTGTCAAAGCTGGGCAGCAGAGGCTTGTGGTGGGTCTTATCCATCCACGGGTAACACACCAGCGTCAGCGCCGGCATGAAGGTGAACACGGTAACCAGGCTCAGCACCACGCCCTTGGCCAGCGCAAGGCCCAGGTCCGGGCCGATCTGGAACTGCATGAGCACCAGCGCCAGAAAACCGATGACCGTGGTCAGGCCGCTGGACAGGATGGACCCGGTGGATTTGCACAGGGCCTCCACCATGCAGTCCTCCGCGCTGGCGTCCGGGCGCGCGGCCCGGCACTCGGCAAAGCGGTGGATGAGGAACACCGAGTAATCCAGCGACACGGCCAGCTGCAGGATGCTGCCGGCGGCGTTGGTCACAAAGGAAATGGTGCCGAACATCAGGTTGGTGCCGTTGTTGACGAGGATGGCCGCCCCCAGGCCCGCCAGCACCAGCAGCGGTTCCACCCAGGAATCGGTGGTCAGGATCAGGATGAACAGCACATACACCACCGCAATGGCCGCGATCTTGGCCACCTCGGTGACGGTGGAGTTGGTGGCAACGGCGGTGGACACCGCTGCACCTGCCAGCGCGTTATCCTCGCCGATCAGGTCCTGAATGGCCGCCACGGCCTCCAGACGCTTGGCGTCGTCCACCGTGACGGTGAACAGCGCACAGTTATCTTTATAATAGTTCTCCACTGTGGCCGTGTCCTGCATCTGCAGCGGCACGGTCACGTCCAGGCTGTCGTCCAGCCAGGTCACGGACTCCACGCCGTCGATGGCGGCGAGTTTTTCCTTGTAGTCCAGCGCTTCGGGGATGGTGAGATCCCGCACCATGACCCGCATGTTGGGGATGCCGCCGGTGAACACGCTGTTCATCTGCTCGAGTGCGATGGTGGAGGGCGAATCCGGCGGCAGGTAGTCGTTCATATCGTAGTCCACCTGCACCGCCCGGGAAGCAAACACGCTCAGCACGGCGGCCAGCACGAACGCGGCCAGCACCGCTCTGCGCCGGTGCACGACGGCAGTATAGAATCGTTTCAGCAAAACAGGAAAACTCCTTTCCGGAAAAATCAAAACTGTTTATTATTCTAACAGGTCTGATAAAAATGGAAAAGAGATATTTTATGAATTTTCGCTTTTGGGCGTATTTTTTGCTCTTGACAAATAAATGGATTCTGCTATACTTTTTTCGGTCATCGGAGGACCGTTTCCAACGTAATTTGGACGGGCCGGATAAGATGCCGTGCAGACAGCGCCCCGCCGGAGGCTTCCTTGCCGTAGTGAGGAAGAAGAGGAAGGCCGGGCGTGCACTCACGGAGCTTATCCGGCCCGTTTTGTTTCCTGTCGAAAGGAGTTTTTCGTGTCCAAGCAAAAAATCCAACTGTCGGATCACTTTACCTACCCGCGCCTGCTGCGGTTTGTGCTGCCCGCCGTGGGCACCATGCTGTTCACCTCCATCTACGGCATCGTAGATGGCCTGTGCGTGTCCAACTTTGTGGGCAAAACAGCCTTTGCGGCGGTCAACCTGATCATGCCGCTGCCCCAGCTGCTGGGCACCATCGGCTTCATGCTGGGCACCGGCGGCAGCGCCATCGTGGGCATCACGCTGGGCGAGGGCGACCAGAAAAAGGCCGACCGCTACTTTACCATGTTCCTGCTGGCCGCCGCCATCTCCGTCTCGGTGCTGGCCGTGCTGGGGCTTGTGCTGCTGCGGCCCATTGCCATCCTGCTGGGTGCCAAGGGCGAGCTGCTGGACTACGCCGTGCGCTACGGCCGCATCCTGATGCTGTCGCTGCCCACCTTTGCGCTGCAGAACATGTTCCAGAGCTTCTTTGTCACCGCCGAAAAGCCGCACCTCGGCTTTTACTTCACGGTGGCTGCCGGCTGCACCAACATGGTGCTGGATGTGCTGATGGTGGGCGTCTGGGGCTGGGGCGTAGAGGGTGCCGCCATTGCCACCTTCCTCAGCCAGATCGTGGGCGGCCTGCTGCCGATCTTCTACTTCCTCGACCACAAGAATACCAGGCGCCTGCACCTGTGCAAAACGCAGCTGTACAGCAAGGTGCTGCTGGATGCCTGCATCAATGGCTCCTCCGAGCTGATGACCAACCTGTCCATGTCGCTGGTGAACATCCTGTACAACTACCAGCTGCTGCGCTTTGCCGGAGAAAACGGCGTGGCCGCCTACGGCGTCATCATGTACGCCTGCTTCCTGTTCATTGCCGTGTATGTGGGCTACGCCTTCGGCAGTGCGCCCATCGTCAGCTTCCACTACGGTGCAGGCAACCGTGCCGAGGTGCACAACCTGTATGAAAAGAGCCTGCGGCTCATTGCGGTGGTGGCCGTCACCCTGACCGCCGCATCCATGGTCATCATCCCCTATGTGGCGCGGTTCTTCGTGGGCTACGACCCGGAGCTGCTGGCCCTGACCAGCCGGGCCTTCCGGCTGTACGCCCTGAGCTTTGTCATCATGGGCTTCAACGTGTATGCCTCTTCCTTCTTCACCGCGCTGGGCGACGGCGTGACCAGTGCGCTGATCTCCTTCCTGCGCACGCTGGTGTTCCAGATCGCGGCGGTGCTCATCCTGCCCGCCATTCTGGGCATTGACGGCATCTGGCTGGCCGTGACCGCCGCCGAGCTGGCTGCCCTGGCCGTGAGCGCGGCCATGTTCGTCACCAAAGACAAGGTATTCCATTACCGCAAGGCGTAACCTTCTCCCCTGCTTTTTGCGAAACGGCGAAAAGCAGGGGATTTTTTTGGTGATTCTGGCTCTGCCGCCGGGGCGAGAATCGTGCTAGAATGGGCATAGCTTTTATTCACCGTTTTGTGAGGAAGAACTATGACGTTATTTCTGACCAGCAGCCCCAGCGGCTGCCCCTTTGAGCCCGGCCCGGCCATTCCGGTACTGGACAAGCGCAATCATTTTCTGGAAAATCTGCGTGCCGTGTGGCCGGACCACCCGGTGCGGGGCCTTGCCATCGCGGCAGACCCCCACGCTTACGCCCAGAACGACGAGATGTGCCGGGTATTCCTGCAGAGCTTTGCGGACGCCCACCTGCCCCTGACCGAACTTGTGCCCTGCGACGCCCGCAATCAGGAAGAGATCGGCACCCTGCTGCCCCGCAGCGGCTTTGTGATGCTGTGCGGCGGCCATGTGCCCACCCAGAACCACTTTTTTGCCCAGCTGGGCCTGCCGGGGCTGTTCCACAATTACCACGGCATCGTGCTGGGCGTGAGCGCCGGCAGCAT
>CABQHF010000198.1 GCA_902463905.1 uncultured Faecalibacterium sp.
ATAGCTATCAGCTCATCCAACCGACTACGCAAGTCCTCTAAATCGGCGGCATAGAGCTGCCCGCTTTCACTGGCCCGTTTCGCCACCTGATTCAGGTTGTTGCTGCAATTCTGAAGAAGGTACGCCATCCGACGCAGCTGTGGTAAATCAAGATTCAGGCAGTAACCATCCAGAGCCATTTTTCGCAGATAAGAGCCAATGCTCAAAATACCGCAACTTTCCATCTTCTGACGAATGCGTTCCAGTTCGACTTTGCTGACACGAAAATGGATCTGCTGGTCACGGTGCTCCGTCACCGGGCATCACCATCCTTATCCAAGTAAGATTTGAATGGTCGGACAGGCTCCACTTTATCAGCCTTTTCTTCCAGAGCTGCCAGCACAGAGGGGCGGGCATCCGGCTTTTCTTCCGCTTCGGGTTCTGTCCGGCTGGACTGATGCTCCATGTTCAACAGCGCATCCAATTCTGCAAGGCGGGCAGACTTGGTTTGCAGTTCTTCCTCCTGCGCAAACGGCTTGGCGATTTCAACCTCTGCGGCCTGCTTCTGCTGTTCCAGAGAATCCAGTGCGGCATCAGCATCGGCAATGCGGTCGGCAAAATTGCCGATGGCATTGTCCAGACGGACGATGTTGCCGCGAGGGTCATCGCCCAGCGGTACCGGATAACTCAGCTCGCCGCGGAGAACGATTTGATGCTCATTCTTGAAACTGTCAAAGCGAATGTTCAGCTCAAAGCCGCGATAGGTGCCCAGCAGCATCATATCCGCATTCGGCATCTCCTTGCAGGCGAGCATCAGCCGCTCACCAGCGGCTTTTTTCTCATCGAACACCATGCCCTTGATCGTCATGCCGCAGAAGTTCTCCTTATCCTGCGGGTGTGCGTCTGCGATTTGGGCATCGTTTTTCAGAGCCGCAATACGGTTCTTCGCTTTCTGAATTTCCTCCGGGTAATGCTTGAGCAGCTTATCTTCCAGACGATATTTCTGGTTCTGGTAATCCGAGCGCAGCACCTTGAGCTTTGCTACCTGCACATCCAGATCCATCTTTTCCCGGATGCGCGGGTCGCCTGCGCATAAGGCCTTGACCTCGGCATACGAAAGAGCCTGCTCATCCACATCATCACAGGAGCGCATCGGAGATTTGCTCGTCATGATCTGCGAAATAAACTTCTGCTTGTTTTCCAGCGTTTGCCAGAGGTAGGCGTCGAATGTCCCCTCCGTGACGTAATTATAGACGTAAACTTGTTTGTTTTTGTTGCCCTGACGGATGATTCGGCCGTTGCGTTGGGTCATATCGGACGGTCGCCAGCCTACATCCAGATGATGCACGGCCACCAGCAGGGTCTGGACATTGGTGCCTGCGCCCATCTTTGCAGTGCTGCCCAGCAGGACACGCACCTTGCCGCTGCGGACTTTGGAGAACAAATCCGCTTTCTTACCTTCAGTATCAGCGTTGTGGATGAACTCGACCTCCGATTCCGGCACCCCGGCGGCAAGCAGCTTTGTGCGAATATCATCGTAGACATTGAACGAGCCGTCTCCCTTGGGCGTGGACATATCGCAGAAAATCAGCTGCGTCAGATTATCCTCTTTGGTTTCGTTCCAGATACGCAGAACATTGTCGACGCAGGCATTCAGCTTGCTGTCCGGGTCATCCGGGGTGAGCGGATTCATCAGCCGCTGGTCAAGGCCGATTTTACGTCCGTCCGAGGTGATCTTCAGCATATTGTCCACCGAGGGGTCAACCGCACCGCTATGCACCTCAGCAGCACGTTCGCTCAGGGATTTCACCATGTCCTGCTGGATCTCCGATGGTTTGACCACGACAGTTTCAAACTTGGCTTCCGGAACAGGCAGATGCAACTGGTCGGAAGTCTTGATGTCCGCTGCCTCCTTGAACATATTCATCAGCTCCGGCAGATTAAAGAACTTGGCAAAACGTGTGCGCGCACGGTAGCCGGTTCCTTCCGGCGCAAGCTCAATGGCCGTGGTGGTCTCGCCAAACGTAGAAGCCCATGCATCAAAGTGGGTCAGTTGTTTCTGCTGGAGAGTGCTGTACTGCAAATAGCGCATCAGTGTGTACATTTCCGTCATGGAGTTGCTGATGGGCGTTCCCGTTGCGAAAATCACGCCGCGCCCGCCAGTCACTTCATCCAGATAACGACACTTGCCGAACATATCGCTGGACTTCTGTGCTTCGGAGGTAGAAAGGCCAGCAACATTGCGCATCTTGGTGTAAAGATATAGGTTCTTGTAGTTCTGGCTCTCGTCCACAAATAACCTATCTACGCCTAATTGTTCAAATGTGACCACATCATCCTTGCGGTCGGTGGACTGTAGCTTTTTCAGTTTCACCTCCAGTGTTTTCCGTGTCTTTTCCATCTGTTTCACGGTAAAATGCTCACCGGACTGTTCCTTGGCCTCTGCAATGGCTTTTTCGATTTCCTCGATCTGATCTTCGATGATCCGTGCCTGCCGTTCCGCAGAAAGAGGGATTTTCTCAAACTGCGAGTGGCCGATAATGACGGCATCGTAGTCGCCGGTTGCGATGCGGGCGCAAAAACGCTTTCGATTGGCGGGTTCAAAGTCTTTCTTGCTGGTAACGAGCAGCTTTGCATTGGGGTATAGCCGCAGGAACTCGCTGGCCCACTGCTCGGTCAGATGGTTGGGTACCACGAACAGGCTTTTCTGACACAGGCCCAAACGCTTAGATTCCATTGCCGAAGCTGCCATCTCAAAACTTTTGCCGGCACCCACCTCGTGGGCGAGCAGGGTGTTCCCACCATAAAGCACATGAGCAACTGCATTGCGCTGATGTTCCCGCAGATTGATCTCCGGGTTCATACCGACAAAATGGATATGGCTTCCGTCATACTCGCGGGGCCGGGTACTATTGAACAACTCGTTATACTGCTTCACCAGCAGATTCCGCCGCTGCGGGTCTTGCCAAACCCAGCCTGCAAAGGTATCCTTGATGGCCTGCTGCTTCTGCTGGGCAAGCATCGTCTCCTTCTGGTTCAGGACACGCCGCTCTTTACCATCCTCCTCAATGGTATCATAAATGCGGCAGTCCCGCAAATTCAAGGTGTCCTCCAAAATCTTGTAGGCGTTGGCCCGGTGGGTGCCGTAGGTTTCGGTGGACATGATATCATACATTCCGGCGGCAGATTTGTTGCCGATGCGCCATTCGGACGTAAATGGAGAGTAGCGGACTTGGATCAGGTTGTTATAGCGGATGCGGTAGGGCGGCTGAAAAGTCTCCATCATAAACTGCTGCACAATGGCGGGATTCAGCCATGTGGCACCCAGTCGGATGTCGATTTCTGATGCTTCAAGGTCCTTCGGCTGCGCTTTGGTCAAAGCCTCCACATTGATCTTGAACTCCGGGTGGCTTTCAGCGGCAAGCTGAGCCATGCGCAGTTTATTCCGCACATTGCCGGAAAGATACTCGTCCGCAGTCTGCCAGCCTGCTTCCGGCTCATCTGCATCCGCAGAAGGGTCTTTGAAAATCACGCCTTGCAGCTCTGTGGTAATACGCTCATAATCGCCGGGAGAGCCGAGAAGTTCCGCCATATAGGGCAGATCAACACGGCCATGTTCTCCAATGGACACTGCCAGTGCTTCGCTGGGGGTGTCCACGCTGGTGACGGTGCGCTCCGGGCGAATCGTTCGCTTGGTGAACATATCCGCCTTGCTTTTGAGCTGTTTATTCTCATCGAGATTTTCCAAAGAGCAGAGCAGATAGTAGGAA
>CABQHF010000199.1 GCA_902463905.1 uncultured Faecalibacterium sp.
CGAGGTGAAACCGGAATTCTGGCTCATGGGCGAGGTGATCCACGGCGACTACAGCCGTTGGGCAAACCCCGAAATGCTGCACTCGGTGACCAACTACGAGCTGCATAAGGGGCTGTGGAGCGGCCACAACGACCACAACTATTTTGAGATCGCCCATACCATGCGCCGCCTGCAGGGACTGTGCCACGATACGCGGCTGTATCTCTTCTCGGACAACCACGATGTGGAGCGGCTGCCCAACAAGCTGCACAACCGGGAACACATCCGGCACATTGCGATCCTAGTATATACCCTTTGGGGCATTCCGTCCATCTATTATGGCTCGGAGTTTGGCATCGAGGGCAAAAAAGAGTGGGGCAGCGACTGGCCCCTGCGCCCCTGCCTGGAACTGGAGGACTACAAGGACGCTCTCACCACCAACCCCGTCACCAGCGTGTATGCGGCGCTGGGCAAACTGAAGGCCGGAGAGCCGGCCCTGACCTGGGGCGAGTTCAAGGAACTGCAGCTCACCACCCAGTGCTACGCCTACGCCCGTGTGCTGGACGGCGAGGCCCTTGTGGTGGTGCTGAACAACGGGGATACCCCGGCCCAGCTGGAATTCCAGCTGCCGGTGGAGGCCAGCGCTGCAGAAGATCTGCTGGCGGATACCGTGGGTGCCCAGCAGGTGATGACCAGTTTTGACTGGGGCCGCATGAAGGTGCAGCTGCCCTCCAACTACGCCACGATCCTGCGCCTGAAAAAGTAAGCTGCTTGCACATTGCGTCCGGTTTTGCTACAATAGGAGCAGCAACGTCGGATAATGGAAAGGGAGCCTGACAGACATGAACGCAGCGCAGCGCAGAGAACGCATCCTGACCCGGTTGAGCGGGGCCGAGAACCCGGTGAGCGCCAGTGCACTGGCCGCAGAACTGGGCGTCTCGCGTCAGATCGTGGTGGGTGATGTGGCACTGCTGCGGGCAGGTGGGGCGCAGATCGACGCCACGCCCCGGGGCTACCAGCTGCACCCGGCGGAGAAAGGCTATACCGGCATCCTGGCCTGCGTGCACCGCACCGAGGACGAGATGCGCCGGGAACTTTACACCATTGTGGATCAGGGCGGTGTGGCCGTGGATGTGGCCGTGGAAAACAGCCTCTACGGCGAGATCCGCGGCAACCTGAACCTTGCCAGCCGCTACGACGTGGACACCTTTCTGGAACAGGCGCGCAGCACGCCGGAAAGCCTGCTGAGCCGGATGACCGGCGGTGTGCATCTGCACACTTTGTGCTGCCCGGATCGGGCCAGCTTTGAGCGCATCCGCGCCGAGCTGGAGCGGCAGGGCCTGCTGTACCGCCGGGAATGACCGTGCGGGGCAGACAGCTCCGGATAAAATCAGTATAAAAAACGTTGTGGGGCTTGTCTATCCGCAAAACCCGAAAAACGTTGGATAGCCAACCCAAATGTAAAAGAGGTGGATTTTCTGGACATTCGCATTGAAAAGACGGAGCGTGCCATCAAGCAGGCCTTTATGGAACTGCGGGCCGAAAAACCGTTGGAAAAGATCCGGGTCAAGGAGCTGTGCGACCGGGCCTGCATCAACAAATCTACCTTTTATGCACATTATCAGGATATCTACGCGCTGGCCAACGCCATGGAGGACGAGATGGTAGAGGCTGTGGTGGCAAGCCTGCCCAACCTGACCGCCAGCGACGTGAGCGAGCGCACCGAGTGGCTGGCCCGCGAGATGTTCCGGGCCTTTGTCCGGCACCAGAACGAGATCAACACCCTGTTTGCGGATTCCCGGCAGGGGCTGTTCATCAACCGTGTGGAAGCGGCCCTGCGCAGGTGTATCGCCGAGAGCGACCCCGCCTTTGAGAACGACGTGGTGCGCAAGGTGGTGCTGTCCTTCTGCGTGCAGGGCTGCTACTACACCTTTACCAGCTACTGCGGCCAGATGGACGAGACCCGTCTGGTGGCATTGCTTGCATCCATCGCCAGAGCAGCCCAGAAGATCCGGATGTAAAAATACGATGCCCTCTCAGTCACCTTCGGTGACAGTTCTCCCAAGGGGAGAGCCAAGGACTTATCCGTAATGTTTCCTGCCTCCCCCTTTATTTGCGCAGCAAAGACGGAGAGGGCGAGCACGCATAAAAAAAGCATCTGCAACATTTTTACGACTGTCTGAAAGACAGAAACGAAATGTTGCAGATGCTGATTTATTTTATAGTGCAATAAAGGCTGTCACACACCCGATGCGCCGTAGTTTGCCAGCACGCGGGCAGAAGGATCGTTGACGTTGCAGCCGGGCCATGCCTTGTTGGGCATCCAGAAATCCACGATGGTACGGCTCTGGTCGTGGTAGTACTTCTCGAAGATCTCCCGGTAGAACAGGCTCTCCTTGGTAAAGGGCATGCAGTGGGCCGAGTAGTTGGCCCGGCGCAGCTGGAACTCTTCGTCGGTGTACAGGCTGTTGGTGTACTCCTTGATGTCGTCCACCATGCTGTGGCCCACGGCATCCGAGAAAGCAGCCTTCTCACGCCACAGGATCTCCGGCGGCAGCCAGTCGCCCTCAAAGGCCTTGCGCAGCAGGTACTTGCCCTTGTTGTAACGGTTCAGCTTCATTTCCGGGTCGATGGCCATGACGTAGCGCACAAAATCCAGATCGCCGAAGGGCACACGGGCTTCGATGCTGTTGGCCGAGATGCAGCGGTCGGCGCGGAGCACGTCGTACATGTACAGCTCCCGGATGCGCTTCTGGCTCTCCTGCTGGAAGGCGTCGGCGGTGGGGGCGTAGTCGGTGTACTTGTAGCCGAACAGCTCATCGGAGATCTCGCCGGTCAGCAGCACACGGACGTCGGTCTGCTCGTGGATGGCCTTGCACAGCAGGTACATGCCCATGCTGGCGCGGATGGTGGTGATGTCCCAGGTGCCCAGCAGGCGGATGACCTCTTCCAGATTCTGCAGCACGATCTCGCGGTTGATGATGATCTCGTGGTGTTCGCTGCCCAGATAATCAGCGGTCTGGCGGGCATATTTCAGGTCGATGGCGTCGGTGTCCATACCGATGGCAAAGGTGCGGATGGGTTTGCCCAGCTTCTTGGCGGCGATGGCGCACACCAGCGAGGAATCCAGGCCGCCGGAGAGCAGGAAGCCCACCGGGGCGTCAGCGTCCAGGCGCTTCTCCACGCCGGCGATCAGCTTTTCGCGGATGTTGGTCAGCACGGTGTCCATGCCGTCCTGCATGGGAGCGGGCACATCAGCGATGTCCTCATAGCGCACAAAGCGGCCGTCGCAGTAGTAGCTGCCGATGGGGAAGGGGCGGATGTCATCGCACCAGCCGATCAGGTTCTGCATCTCAGAGGCGAATGCGATCTTGTGGCTGGATTTGGAGTAGCCGTAGAACAGCGGCCGGATGCCGATGGGGTCGCGGGCTGCAATGAGCCGATCCTTGCGGGAATCGTACAGGATCAGTGCAAACTCGGAGTCCATGTGGCGGAACATATCCAGACCGTATTCATAGTACAGCGGCAGCAGGATCTCGCAGTCGCAATCGGACTGGAACTTGTAGCCCCGGCGCTTGAGGATCTCCTTCTCAAAACGGAAGCCGTACAGCTCGCCGTTGCACACCACACAGTCGGCACCGCGGTAGAACGGCTGCATGCCTTCCGGCGTCAGACCCATGATGGCCAGACGGCCGAAGCCCATCAGGCCGAAGGGGCCTTCCACCACCCGCTGGTCGTCCGGGCCGCGCATCACGGTGCGCAGCA
>CABQHF010000200.1 GCA_902463905.1 uncultured Faecalibacterium sp.
AACAGGCTGTCCACGATGTTGTACAGGGAGTTGACCAGCATGGAGATCACGTTGGGCAGCGCCATGGACAGCAGCAGCGGCAGCACGGGGCGTTCTTTCATAAAGGTATCGTTCATTGATTTCTCGCTCCTGACAAAAATTGAAATGGAAAAATGACCGCAAAAAAAGCCACACAATGGCTGGCTGCGGCCATTGTGTGGTGAAAAGTAGCAGAGTGCTGTAAAAATCCACACGGATTTTATTGACTGTACCATACCACATTCCCGGCGGATTGTCAAGAAAACAGACAACAAAAGTATGACTTTTATACGCTTGACCATTTTTTGTGCAGGCGTTACAATAAAATTGCAGCTTATTGCAGCATTCAGAGAAAAAGGAGAAAACCGCATGAAATGGATGATCGCCTCCGACCTGCACGGGTCGTATTTCTATGCCAGCCAGATGCAGAAGGCCTTTGAACGGGAACAGGCCGACCGGCTTCTGCTGCTGGGAGACCTGCTCTACCACGGCCCCCGCAACGATCTGCCGGAGGGCTATGCGCCCAAGCGGGTCATCCCCCTGCTCAACGGCATGAAGGACCGCCTGCTCTGTGTGCGCGGCAACTGCGAAGCCGAGGTGGATCAGATGGTGCTGGAGTTCCCGGTTCTGGCGGACTATGCCGTGCTGCCGGTGGGCAGGCGGCTGGTGTATGCTACCCACGGCCATGTCTACAACACCAAGACCCCGCCGCCGCTGGCTCCGGGGGATATCCTGCTGCACGGCCACACCCACATCCCGGCCTGGGAGGAATTCGGCAGAGGCAGCCTGTACCTGAACCCCGGCTCAGTGAGCATCCCGAAGGAGGGCAGCGCCCACAGCTATATGACGCTGGAAAACGGCTGCTTCCGGTGGAAGACTATGGAGGGCCAGGTCTACCACGAACTGCAGCTGGACTGAAGCAAAAACGAGACAGATACGCCCGCCTGCGCGGGTCGTCCACAGCTGCATCCGCCGGACCGATACCCTCATCCGCTGCGCAGATCGAAAAAATAAACCGGCCCTTCTCTTTTGGCAGCGCAGTGCTGCCGGGGAGAGGGGCCGGTGTTTTTATGCCGGAAAAAGGCTCACAGCTCCACTTTTTCCTGCGCGCGGTACTGCAGGGCTTCCAGCAGGGAGTCCTCGTCCAACAGGCTCTTGCCGGCCAGGTCGGCCACCGTGCGGGCCACCCGCAAAATGCGGTCGTGGGCGCGGGCCGAAAGCCCCAGTGCATCGTAGGAGGCGCGGAGCAGCCGTTCCGCACCGGGGGTCATGCGGCAGATGCGCCGCACCTGCCCGGCGTTGAGCTGGGCGTTGCAGTGCACCCCCTCGTAGCCGGGGGCCGCATAGCGCTTTGCCTGCGCGGCCCGGGCTGCCAGCACCTGTTTGCGCAGGTCGGCGCTGCTCTCGGCGGGGGCGGCGGTGTGCAGTTCGTCAAAGGCGATGGGGTCCATCTCCACGCACAGGTCGATGCGGTCCAGCAGCGGGCCGGACACCCGGCTGCGGTACTGCCGCACCGCGCTGGGGGTGCAGGTGCACTGCCGGGTGGGGTGGCCGTAGTAGCCGCATTTGCAGGGGTTCATGGCGGCCACCAGCTGGAAATGGCTGGGGTAGGTGGCGCTGCCTGCGGCCCGGCTCACGGTGATCTGGCCGTCCTCCAGCGGCTGGCGCAGCACCTCCAGGCTCTCGCGGGAGAACTCCGGCAGCTCGTCCAGGAACAGCACGCCGCAGTTGGCCAGACTGCACTCGCCGGGGCGGAACTGTGCGCCGCCGCCCGCCAGCGAGACGGCACTGGCCGAGTGGTGCGGGCTGCGGAAAGGCCGTGCCGTGATCAGGCCCCGGCCCTGGGGCAGCTGCCCGGCGATGGAATAGATCTTGGTGGTTTCCACGGCTTCCTCCCGGGTGAGAGGCGGCAGGATGCCCGGCAGGCGCTTGGCCAGCATGGATTTGCCGGTACCCGGGGCACCCATCAGCAGCACGTTGTGGCCCCCGGCCGCAGCGATGACCATGGCCCGGCGGGCCAGTGCCTGCCCCATCACGTCGGCAAAATCCGGCACCTGTGCCCAGGCCTCGGCGGGGTCAAAGGGAACGGCTGCCGCAGCGGTCAGCGGTCGGATGCCGCGCAGGGCGTCCACCACCTCCCGGGCGGTGTGGGCCGGGTAGACGGCCATGCTGTCGGCACAGGCCTCGGCAGCCTCGGCGGCGTTTTCGGCGGGCACATACAGGGCGCGGATGCCGTTTTCGGCGGCGGCCAGCGCCATGGGCAGCACGCCGGATACCGGGCGCAGGGTGCCGTCCAGCGCCAGCTCACCCAGAAAGGCGGCGTCCTCCGGCACATCCTCCAGCTGGCCGCTGGCCGTGAGCACGGCCAGCAGCAGGGGCAAATCGTACACCGGGCCGGTCTTGCGCACATCGGCGGGGGCCAGGTTGACCGTGATGCGCCGGTCCGGGAACTTGAAGCCCAGGTTCTTGATGGCGGCACGCACGCGGTCCGCACTTTCCCGCACGGCGGAATCCGGCAGGCCTACGATGGAAAAGGCGGGCAGCCCGCCCGAAACGTCGGCCTCCACGGCCACGGCAAAGCCGCGCAGGCCGTTCAGGCCAAAGCTCTTTGTTACCGAATACATGGGTGCACCTCGCTTGCATTTTCTGCGCGAAAACGGTCGAAAATTGGGTGGAAAAATTTGGAAGGAACCGTCAGCCTTCGACAGCATCTCCCGGTCGATTTCATTATAGTAAAGGGCAGGAAAGATGTCAATGCAGCGGAAAGGAGAGCGACAAACGATGACAGGCAAGGAATACTGCCGGTACATCCGTACTTATTCAGAGCTGGAGGGGCTGCAGCGGGCCCACACGGTGGTGTACTGTGCCCAGACCGTGCCCGGGGGCGTGCTGGCCCAGCTGCGGTGGGAGCAGGCGGGCCGGGTACAGTGCAGTACGGCGTTGGCTCCGCAGGGCAGTTTTGCCCGGATGATGCAGATCATGCGCTATCTGTGCGAGAACAGCATCGGCCCGGAACAGTGGCTGGAGGTGCTGGAAGATCTGCACCAGCCCTACAAGCTGCTGCCGGAGCCGGAGCAAACGGCACCCGCCCGCCCGGAAACAGCCTGCTTTTGTGGCATTTGCTGATTTTACGCCGGTAAGATTGTAGCAGAATAGGCAATTGACATGATGGACACAAGCGTTTATAGTATAATTAGGTTTGAATAAACTGTCTCCTTTTTTGGGAAAAAATAACAAAGGTAAGGTGTGCAACATGTATCTGGATGAATATAAGCGCTGGCTGGCAGCGGAGCTGGACGATGCGGATCTGAAGCCCGAACTGGCAAAGATCGAGGGCAATGATGACGAGATCAAGGATCGCTTTGCTGTGGCTTTGAAGTTTGGCACCGCAGGCCTGCGCGGCGTCCTGGGCGCGGGTACTAACCGCATGAACATCTACGTTGTGCGGCAGGCTACCCAGGGCCTGGCCAACTGGGTCAAGACCCAGGGCGGCAGCCAGACCGTCGCCATCAGCTACGACAGCCGCCTCAAGAGCGATATCTTTGCCAAGACGGCCGCCGGTGTCCTGGCAGCCAACGGCATCAAGGTGCGCATCTATGATGCCCTGATGCCGGTGCCGGCCCTGAGCTTTGCCACCCGTTACTACAACTGCAACGCAGGCATCATGGTCACCGCTTCCCACAACCCGGCCAAGTACAACGGCT
>CABQHF010000201.1 GCA_902463905.1 uncultured Faecalibacterium sp.
GCCATCCGCTGGCACATGGGCGGCTTTGACGATGCGGCCCGGGGCGGCTGCTTTGCCATCTCGGAAGCCTACGACAAGTACCCCCTTGCCGTCAAACTGCACATCGCGGATCTGGAAGCCACCTATCTCATGGAGCACCGCACCAGCGCGGTGCGCTGAGGCTCCCCCGCAGGCAAAAAAAGACCCGGACACCGGCAGCACACTTTTCTGTGCCCGCCTCGTGCCCGGGTCTTATTGTTTTTCAGCCTTTGCTGAGCGCCTTGTTCTGATACATCAGGTCATCCGCCTGACGGATGGCCTCCCGCAGCGGGTGCACGCCGCACACACCGCCCACGCTGATGGACAGGCGGATCTCCGGGTGGCTCTCCACCCGCGCCTGCAGCACCGCATTCCGGATGCGGTCCATCACCAGCTGCAGCCCTTCCGGCCGCAGCTGCGGCATCAACAGCAGGAATTCGTCGCCGCCGTAGCGCACCAGAATGTCGCTCTCCCGCAGGCACCCCTGCACGGCAGCGGCAATGCTTTCCAGTGCCTTGTCGCCCACCAGATGTCCAAAGCTGTCGTTCACAGCCTTGAAGCGATCCACATCAATGACCACCACGCCGTCCAGATGCTCGCTGTCGGCCAGGAACCTTTCAAAGTACCGGCGGGAGTAGGAGCCGGTGAGCGGGTCGATGAAGGCGCCGTTGTCAAAATCGTCGCTGCGGTCCAGCAGCATCCGGTGGCTGCCCATATCCAGCCAGCGGCCATTGGACAGCCTGGAAACCATTTCCAGCACGCAGCCGCGGCCGTTGATCACAACATAGCGCGACAGCACAAAATAGGCGTCCTCGCCATTGAATTCGATCTTGTTCAGGGTCTTTTTGCTGGTGAACACCTTGGCCGAGATGCAGTTCTCGCACCGGCTGGCCTTGTTCCACACCATATGGCAGTGACCGGCCTGCTCTTCCAGCGTGCCGTCCGGGTGCAGGGTGAGCACCTTGGTGCGCTCCGGGTCCACCAGACGCACCAGGTCAAATACGCCCTGCAGCAGCACATCCGGCTGCGCCTTTGCATCATCGGTCTGCTCCGGCAACAGCTGGCCCACCACGCTCACGCAGCGGCGCTGCCCGCCGCGGCTCCACAGGGTGCGCATCACCAGCCGGTGGGGCTGGTAGCCATCCCCCGTCTGCACCTCCACCGGAAAGCTCACCTGCGGGATCTCCGGGGCGGCCTTTTCCATGGCCTGCAGCAGGCGGCGGCGGTCCTTCAGGGAGAGGAAGTTCAGCCCCTCGCCGTGGTCAAAATCCAGCACCTGGGTGCGCTCGGCTGCGCTGACATAGTGGTTGGTCACGGTCACGCGGCCCACCAGCAGGTCGCAGTCGAACTGGATGCCGCCGCACTGCTCAGCGTAGAACCGGGTGCGCTCCCGCTCCAGATTGATAAGGCGCTGGCTGCGGTCCTCCCGCGGGAGGGCCTCCCGGTGCAGGATCTCTTCCGACAGGCGGTGGGTATCCTGATGGAAGCTGCGATCCCACTCGTTGCGCTGCAGTTCCTGCCGCAGCAGCTCCGAGGACTCCTGCAGACATTCCAGCAGCAGCGGATTGAAGGCTCCGCACTCCTCGTTCAGGATCATGCGCAGGGCGGTGTCGTGATCGTAGGCCGGCTTATAGCAGCGGTCGCTGGTCAGGGCGTCGTACACATCTGCCAGTGCCACCACCTGCGCCGCAATGGGGATGGCATCCCCCTGCAGCTTGTCCGGGTAGCCGCCGCCGTCCCAGCGCTCGTGGTGCCAGCGGCAGATGGCATAGGCCACCTGCAGCAGCGGCTCGTTCTCCCCGCCGATGGTGTTGCTCAGATCCCGCAGGATGCGTGCACCCTCCACCGTGTGGGTCTTTATCACCGCATACTCCTCGGCGGTGAGACGGCCGGGCTTGTTCAGGATCTCGGTGGGGATCACGATCTTGCCCAGATCATGCAGGGCCGAAGCCGTGCTGATGAGCGAGATCTCACCCTCGTCCAGCTGGTAGCGGTCGGTCTTGTTCACCAGCTGGTGCAGCAACAGGTCGGTCAGGGTGCGGATGTGCAGCACATGCAGGCCGCTCTCGCTGTTGCGGAACTCCACCACATGGCTCAGGATGCTGATCATCAGCACGCTGTTGTGCTCTTTTTCGTACACCTGATCGGTCACCAGCCGGGTCAGGCGCTTCTGCTTGGCATACAGCATGAGCACGTTCTGCACCCGGCGCAGCACCATGACCCGCTCAAAGGGGCGGCGGATGTAATCGGCCACCCCCAGATCATAGGCACGCTCAATATTGGAGGTATCCTCCACCGCCGAGATCATGATCACCGGGATCTCGTCCAGCCAGGAGTAGCACCGCATGATCCGCAACACGTCAAAGCCGTCCATCTGCGGCATTACGATATCCAGCAGCACCAGGGCAATGTCCGTGTGCTCGCGCAAAAGCTCCACCGCACGGGTGCCGTTCTCCGCTTCCAGATACTCATAGCCGTCGCCCAGGATCTCCATCAGCAGTGCGCGGTTGATCCCAGAATCGTCTGCGATCAGGATCTTCTGTTTCACATTCATGTGCCTTGCTCCTCGCCATCCCCATCCGGCAATGTGCTGCCTTTCCGCAGCAAAAATCCCCTGTTCACACAAAAAGCTGCTGCACCAGTCCATGCCGGCGCAGCAGCTTGTCGAATCATTCTTGCATCATTTCATCAAACCGGTGCAGCAGCTCCACCGAGAGCTTTTCCAGCTCCGTTTCCGGCTGCCACTCAGGCTCCGGCTGCGGGGCCGGTTTTGCGCAGCAGGCCACCACTTCTTCGGGCTGCAGTTCTGCCAGAGGCGTGGGCTGCACGGGTGCCGCAGCCTGCGGGCTTGCGAGCATCTGCGCGGCCTGCCGCTCCGCCTTTTCGGCACGGGCAGCGGCCAGCTGCAGTTCTTCACGGGCCTGTTCGCAGGCTGCTTCCAGGTCTGCGTTCTCCCGCCGCAAAGCCACCATCTGGCGTTCGCAGGCAAACAGCCGGGTCTGGTAGCGGCGGATCTCGGCATGGGCAGCCGCCAGTTTGCGGATCAGCTGCTGCAATTTATCCTCAGCATCCTCCGCCCGCACAGCCGCCACGGACTGTGCCGCAGCCTGCTGGGCAAAGCGCTCCCGCAGCGCTTTGTTTTCCTGCCTGAGTTGCGCCATGGTCTCCTCCATTCCCTGCTGTACCTGACGGGCAAGGCGGAGTTCTGCCGCATACATCGCGCGGACATGCGCAATACAATTTTCAACATCCGGTTTCCGGTAGCCGAACCAGCCGGTCCGCAGCGGAACATCCTGTTTCAGCATTGCATTGCCTCCCTCCGCTTGCGCGCAAGAGACCCGCCCTCCTCACGGGCGCTGTACCAAAATCTGATGCCGGTCTTATTTCCGCTTGTTCAGGATAGCCAGCAGCTCGTCATAGTAACGGTTGTCGCTGCTTTCCTCTTCCACGGGCTTTGCGGCCGGGGCAGCCGGAGCTGCTGCGCTGGCAGTATTAGCAGCGGGAGCAGCAGGTGCTGCGGCAGTGGCTGCACTGCTGGTGTCGCTGCTGAACACAGCCGACGGCACGGACTGGGCGCCGCCCATGGCGTTGTTGATGCTGTTGCGCAGGTCGCTGGCGCTCTTGTTGTCAAAACCGGTGGCAACAACGGTCACGCGCATCTC
>CABQHF010000202.1 GCA_902463905.1 uncultured Faecalibacterium sp.
AAGAGCTGATGATGGACGAGGAGCAGGACAAGATGCGCCGCACCCAGCACAACAAAATTTTTGTGGCAAGCCCCCGCACCATCGACCTGGCGCAGTTCTACGAGCAGCTGCAGGCGCTGGAAGCCGCCGCCGCCCACAACGACGAGGGCGTGGTGAAGCAGCTTGCCGCCATGATCCCCACCTTTACCCCCACCCGCGAGAACCTGAAGCTGTAACGCTGGCTGGGGTCTGGATGGTTGGTTTAACCCTCTCAGCTTCGCTGCGCTCAGCAGCTCTCCCGAAGGGCGAGCTTTTTGGCAGTGCGGCAAAGTTGGCCGCCACGAGACAAAGCTCCCCCCTCGGGGGAGCTGGCACGGCGTCAGCCGTGACTGAGAGGGTTCCAAATCGCTCAGACCTTATGATATAAAAACTAGAGAGGGATGTAACTATGGAAAAGAAACCGTTCCTGACCGAGGCCATGGCACAGGAGATCATTCAGGATGTGCCCACGCCTTTCCATGTCTACGACGAAAAGGGCATCCGGGAAAATGCCCGCCGCATCAACAAGGCGTTCAGCTGGAACAAGGGCTTCAAGGAGTATTTTGCCGTCAAGGCCCTGCCCAACCCCGTCATCCTGCAAATTCTGCAGGAAGAGGGCTGCGGCGTGGACTGCTCGTCCCTGACCGAGCTGATGCTCAGCGAGGTGTGCGGCTTTACCGGCAGCGACATCATGTTCTCCTCCAACCAGACCCCCGTGGAGGACATGCAAAAGGCCTATGAGCTGGGTGCCTACATCAACCTGGACGACGCCACCATGGTGGACTTCCTGGACCGGGTGGCCGGTGTGCCGGAGACGGTGTTCTGCCGCTACAATCCGGGCGGCACCTTCAGCCTGGGCGAGAGCGAAGAGGGCTTCCAGGTGATGGACAAGCCCGGCGATGCCAAATACGGCATGACCGAAGAGCAGATGATCGACAGCTACAAAAAGCTGATGGCCAAGGGTGCCAAGCACTTCGGCATCCACGCCTTCCTGGCCTCCAACACCATCTCGGATGCCTATTACCCGGAGCTGGCCGCCATCCTGTTCCGGCTGGCGGTGCGGGTGCACGAGGCCACCGGTGCCCACATCGGCTACATCAACCTGTCCGGCGGCGTGGGCATCCCCTACCGCCCGGAGCAGACCGAGAACGACATCCTGGCCATTGGCGAGGGCGTGCGCAAGAAGTTTGAGGAGATCCTGGTGCCCGCCGGCATGGGCGACGTGGCCATCTT
This sequence comes from uncultured Faecalibacterium sp., assembly GCA_902463905.1. Taxonomy (GTDB): domain Bacteria; phylum Bacillota; class Clostridia; order Oscillospirales; family Ruminococcaceae; genus Faecalibacterium. Next base: position 1,252 of record CABQHF010000202.1, read on the forward strand.
TACCGAGATGGGCCGCTTCACCACCGGGCCTTACGGTGCCCTGGTGGCAACCGCCATCCACGAAAAGCACATCTACAAGGAGTACATCGGTCTGGACGCCTGCGCGGCCAACCTGATGCGCCCGGCCATGTACGGGGCCTACCATCACATCACCGTGCTGGGCAAGGAAAATGAACCCTGCGACCACATGTACGACGTGGTGGGCGGCCTGTGCGAGAACAACGACAAGTTTGCCATCGACCGGATGCTGCCCAAGATCGATATCGGGGACGTGCTCTACATCCATGATACCGGTGCCCACGGCTCGGCCATGGGCTACAACTACAACGGCAAGCTCCACTGCGCTGAGGTGCTGCTGTGCGAGGACGGCTCCCACCGGCTCATCCGCCGGGCCCAGACCCCCCGCGACTACTTTGCAACGCTGGACTTCCTGCCCCTGATGAAGCCCCTGTTTGAGGACTGAGGGTACGATTTGAAATAGCCGCCGCTGACGAGTTGCGGCACCCAGCGTCTGCGGCGGCCCTTGGGCGGGCCTTGCATCCTGCTGGCCGCTGCCCCAACTTCGCCTCCCTGTTTCCGCCGCAGGCGGCGGTCGGCTCCGTTGCACTCTGGCTATAGTTAGCGGAAATTCAATTTTATATTGGCAGTTCAGAAACGCCTGCGGGCGTTTCTGAACTGCATTTTCACAGGAAGGGCCGTTCCGGTTGATTGCATTTGCTGCTGCCAGCCTGCGGCTGTCGCGCAACGGGGCGAACCCGCGTTTTGCGGGGAAGGAAACCCTCTAAGTTAGTTTTCTTTGGCCGACGGCCTCGCCCTCTCCGTCCGCTCACGTTGTTCGCGTCCACCTCTCCCAAAGGGAGAGGCCTTGGCAGAGCGGTAGACTTTCTGGTTACGCCAGAGGCTCTCCCCTTTGGGAAAGACTTCCCCCGGCCGGGGGAAGATGGCGAAGCCAAAAGGGGGAGCAGCTGGTGCGTCAGCGCCTGAGAGGGCGAGCCGGCTTCCCGTAAAAGCACCTGTTCTCGCTGCGTCTTGGCCGCAGGCCAACAGCAGCCGATGCCACTGCCCGTAACGACCCCTCCTGTGAAAAGGCGTTTGGAGCGGCCCGCAGGCCGCGACAAACGCGAATCTAAAAATAATTCTTCCGCTGATATTGCCAGAGCGCAAGCGGAGGCAATTCTAAATGGTTCCCTGCCCGAAACTACAACGACCAAACGAGGTACAAGCCATGTTTTTTGGATTTCAGCTCACCTGCGGCCTGATGATGGTGTTCTACGGTTACTCGGTCATGAAAAACCCCCGCGTGTGGGGCGACCAGGGCCGCCGCGCCGTCAAGCCCGAACATTTTGAAGAATACTGCCGCCAGAACGGGCTGTTCTTCCTCAAGGCAGGCTGCGTGATGGCGGTCATCGGCGCACTGGATGCGCTGGTCACGCTGGACGCGCTGCTGTATCTGCTGCTGTATGTGTTCGGCTTTGCGTTCGCGTTCTATCCGCTCACCCGCTGGTGCAAGGCCAACGAGGGCTTCAGCTGGCCCTGGCCTCATGTGAAGAGCGAGAAAAAGCGCATCAAAGAGCTGCGCAAAGAGCAGGAAGCACAGGAACAGCAGGAAAAGAAGTAACATGACAAAAAAGGCCGTCCGCGTTCAGTACGCAGACGGTCTTTTTTTTTGCTCCATTCTCTGAGAGAGGCGGGTTATCTGATAAAGTTCGACTTTCTGAACGAAGCAACGTTGAAAAAGCAACTTTATCAACGTGCGAAAGTTCGGCTTTGCTGATAAAGTTGGAACTTTATCAATGAGAGTAACTTTATCAAACTGATAAACTTCAATAAAATAACGTAGGTAAAATATTAAATTTGAACTTTATCACTTATTCTACTACAGTAGAGATGCTGCATTCAGCCCGCATCGGTCAGCACGAAGGTCAGCTCTGCGGTGGCGGCACATTTGCCGTCCACATAGGCCGAGGCCTTGCCCACGCCCACCGGGCCGCGCTGTTCCACCAGCTCGCAGTGCAGGGTGAGCACGTCGCCGGGGGTGACCTGCTTGCGGAAGCGGGCATTTTTGATGCCGCCGAACAGGGCCAGCTTGCCCTTGTTTTCGGGCAGGCTGAGGGCGGCCACGGCCCCGGTCTGGGCCAGCGCTTCCAGAATGAGCACGCCGGGCATCACCGGCTGGCCGGGGAAGTGCCCACAGAAAAATTCTTCATTGCGGCTCACGCACTTGCGGCCGATGGCCCACTGGCCCGGCTCGTAGTCCAGGATGCGGTCCACGAGGGCAAAGGGGTAGCGGTGGGGCAGGATGGCGGCGATCTGTTCGCTGGTCAGGGCGTTGGCGTTTTCACGCACGGTACGGGGTTCTGCCATGGCTCACTCCTCCCATCTGCGCAGGGCGATGCAGGCATTGTGCCCGCCAAAGCCCAGACTGTT
>CABQHF010000203.1 GCA_902463905.1 uncultured Faecalibacterium sp.
AGAAGATTACTGCCATCATCGACTCCGTCAAGGAGCTGTCCGTTCTGGAGCTGAAAGAGCTGATCGACACCTACTGCGAGGAGTTCGGTGTTTCTGCTGTTGCTGCTGCTGCTCCCGCTGCTGCTGGCGCTGCTGCTGCCGCTGAGGAAGAGAAGACCGAGTTCGACGTCATCCTGGCTGAGGCTGGCGCTACCAAGATGCAGGTCATCAAGCTGGTGAAGGAGATCACCGGTCTGGGCCTGAAGGAAGCTAAGGCTATCGTCGATGGCGCTCCCAAGGCTGTCAAGGAGAAGGTCTCCAAGGCTGAGGCTGACGACATCAAGAAGAAGCTGGAAGAGGCTGGCGCTAAGGTTGAGGTTAAGTAATTTAACCCCTTCTCTTACCGTTCTTTCTTGAACATCAGGAGGTCTGCACCGCGAGGTGCAGGCCTCTTTTTTATCCCCCGGAACTGTGCTATACTGGTCACAACAGGAGGAACGGCAGGGTTTCATCCCTCAGCCGCACAAGAAAGTTATGGAATACCGCAACTGGAGCAACAAACCGCTTCGCACTTCCCTGCTGGGTTATGGGTGCATGCGCTTTCCCACCCGCGCAGACGGCAGCATCGACGAGCCGCGGGCGGAAGCCCTGCTCAACACCGCCAGGGCGGCCGGTGTGAACTACTTTGACACGGCCTACCCCTACCACAACGGCCAGAGCGAGCCTTTCGTGGGCCGGGTCATCGCCAAATGGGAGCGCAGCAGCTTCTATCTGGCCACCAAGATGCCGCTGTGGACCTGCAGGAGCCTTGCCGACGCCCAGCGCATCTTTGAAGAACAGCTCCAGCGGCTGGGCGTGGAGTACATCGACTTTTACCTGCTGCACTCGCTGCACAAGGCCCGGTACGAGCAGGCCAAGGATCTTGGCATCGTGGACTGGCTGTGGGAACAGAAGGCTGCCGGACGCATCCGGAACTTCGGCTTTTCCTGCCATGACAACGCCGCCGGCTTTGAGTTCATCCTGCGGGATCAGCCCTGGGATTTCTGCCAGCTGCAGTACAACTATCTGGACCGGGACGACCGCGCCGAAGAGATCAGCGGTGACCGGGGCTACCAGCTCACCGAGGAATGCGGCGTGCCGTTGATCATCATGGAGCCCATCAAGGGCGGCACTCTGGCAGCGCTGCCCGCCGATGCTGCCGCGCCGCTGCACGCACTGCGCCCGGACGCCAGCGATGCTTCCTGGGCACTGCGCTGGGTGGCTGGGCATCCCAACGTCCATGTGGTGCTCTCCGGCATGAGCGCCAAGGATCAGCTGCAGGACAATCTGGCCACCTTTGACCATTTTGTCTCCCTCTCCCCTGCGGAGGATGCCGCCGTGGAGCAGACTGCCGCCATCCTGCACAGCCGCATCAAGATCGGCTGCACCGGGTGCCGTTACTGTATGCCCTGCCCCATGGGAGTGGACATCCCGGACAATTTCAGCATCTGGAACCGCCTGAGGATGTTCCAGCAGCCGGAGGCCGTGAAAAAGCAGTGGACGGAGCACTTCCCGGACAGCGAAAAGGCCCTGCACTGTGTGCGCTGCGGCAAATGCGAGGCCGTGTGCCCTCAGAAGCTGCCCATCCGCGCTTCGCTGGCCCGCCTGCAGGAAGAGCTGGACGCCCTGTAAATATCCCGCAATAAAAAGAGCAGAGACCTCAGCTCACATTCTGAGATCTCTGCTCTTTCTGTTTATTTTTGTTACCACAGACGGATGACCTTGATGACGCCCTCTGCCTTATCGCGGGCCAGTTCCAGATGGTGCTGCAGGGAGTCGGCCGCACGATCCCAGTTGCCGGTCAGGGCTGCATCCAGGATCTCCAAATGCTCTTCACAGGTCTGCTCCTGATTGATCATGCTCACTTTGCCGGTCATGATGCGGAAGCGGGTGTTCAGGCCGGTGATGCGGTCATAGGCGCTGCGCAGATATTTGTTGGGCAAGGTGCTCATGAGCAGCTCATGGAACGCATCGTCCGACTCACAGAAGTCCTCGATGCGCTCCGGATGGTGCATCAGCTCGGTGTAATTCTCCAGTGCTTCCCGCGGGATGCGGTCACCATAAGTACGCAGGGCATAAGGCTCCACCAGCAGACGCATCTCGAACATGCTGTGCACATCCTCCTCAGTGATGCCGGAGACCATCAGACCCTTCTTGGGCAGGATGGTGATCAGGCCCTCCTGCTCCAGGCGGCCCAGCGCATCCCGCATGGGGGTACGGCTGATGTTGCCCATCTCCGCGCAGAGCTTCTGTTCGTTCAGAAACTCATTGGGCCGGTACTCACAGTTCAGGATCTTGGTTTTCAGGTACTGGTAAGCCTGCAGCTTCAGGCTCGGCTTGGACTGGTTTTCCATTTCTTTCATGGGTGGTCGTGCTCCTAAATTCTTCTCCTAAGGTTTCTTCCTACAGCGCGGCAGCAGCCTGCCGGGCTGCTGCCTTGTATTCTTCCATCGGGCATCGTCTTGTATCCCGTCTGCCATCCAACAATTCTCTCTGATATATTATTTCACACAAGTGCATCTTTTACAAGAGTTTTGCCGTAAGTTTGGTGTGTTATCCGTTTTGTACAAATATTTTGCGGAAAAATTGCCAATTATGACAAGGATTTTTGTGCTTGTAGCCAAATCAGGCTCAGCTTGTATTTGATTTTTGCATCCAAGAAAAAAATATGCTACAATAAGGCAAACTATTTCTCGCACAGAAAGGAAGCGTTGTTTTTCCATGGCACGGAGCGACGGCTACAACACCAGGACCCGCCAGCTGATCCTGGATTACCTCATCAACAACCGGCAGCACGCAGTGAGTGCTTCCAACATTCTGGAGCATCTGGAGGAGCAGGGCGCCAGCCCCAACCCCACCACCGTGTACCGTTACCTCGACAAGCTGGCCGGGGAGCAGCGCATCATGAAATATGTGGCCGACAAGGGCGAAAAAGCCGTGTTCCAGTATGTGGACGAAGGCCGCCACTGCCGGGAGCACCTGCACCTGAAGTGCGTGCAGTGCGGCCGCATCTATCACCTGGACTGCCACTTCATGGATGAAGTGCGCGCCCACCTGATGGCAGAGCACGGCTTCATCCTGCAGTGCGAGGGCAGCGTTTTGTACGGATTGTGCCGCCACTGCGCACAAAAAGCCCTGCAGCCGGAGCAAACCGCACAAAAATGTCCCTGCTGTGTTGACACGGACAACAAGCCGTGATACAATGCAGGCAGAAAAAGCGTTGAACGGGAAAAGTAAGGTTTCAAGGTTCTTTTGCAGAGAGCGCAGGCCGGTGGAAGCTGCGCAGAGAACGAAGCCCGAACGAACACCCGCGAGCTTCCCCCTGAACCCGCCGGGCGCGGCAGTAGGGGCAGACGTGCGCCGCTCGTTATCGCGGCAGTGCTTTCAACGGGGAGAGCGCACAAAAGTGACTGGCATGGGTTTGTTATGCCGGTAATTTAGGTGGCACCACGGATACGGCAGCATATTCGTCCTAGCAAAACGGGATGAATGCGCTGCCGTATTTTTTTATTCACCAAGGAAAAAAGAGGGGTAAGAAATATGTGTTGTGTGATGGGCTACACCGGGCACGATCTGAGTGCCGCCAAGTTCAAAGAGTATCTGCTGCGCACCGTGATGCGCGGCCCGGACGACCAGCGGGTGGTGGAAGGCCCCTT
>CABQHF010000204.1 GCA_902463905.1 uncultured Faecalibacterium sp.
CCAGCACATCATCGATGTTGTTCAGGGTGATGCGGATGATCTCGCCAAAGCCCAGAGTCAGGATAGCCAGATAGTCACCGGTCAGCCGCAGGGCCGGGATACCGATGAGCACCCCGAACAGCCCGGCCACCACCCAGGCCAGCACCAGACCGATGGCAAAAGCCACGCCCTTGGGCAGGCCCGAGGATTTGGTGAACAAAGCGCAGGCGTAGGCACCCACTGCCATGAACCCGGCGTGGCCCAGGGGCAGCTGCCCCAGGTAGCCGGTGGCCACGTTCAGAGAGACCGCCAGGATGATGTTGATGCCCACGGTGAGCAGCACCTTGTTCTGATAGGTGGAAAGCACGTTGCTGGTGAGGAAGGACAGCACCACGAACAGCAGAGCCACCAGCACCAGATTCATCAGGTAGCGCACGGGCATTTTGAGCGTTTTGCGTTTGGTATTCATCTTCATGCCCTCCTTACACCTTTTCCTGCACCTTGCGGCCAAGGAAGCCCGTGGGCTTGACCAGCAGCACGATGATCAGAATGGCAAACGTCACGGCGTCCTTCCAGGCGGAAAGGCCGATGGCGGAAACAAAGCACTCGCACAGACCGATGGCAATGCCGCCGATCATGGCACCGGGGATGGAACCGATGCCGCCCAGCACGGCAGCCACAAAGGCCTTCAGGCCCAGCATGGAGCCCATGGTGGGAGTAGCCTGGGGGTAAGAGCAGCAGTACAGCACCGAGCCGATGCCTGCCAGGGCAGAGCCCACGGCAAAGGTAAAGGAGATGGTGCTGTTGACGTTGATGCCCATGAGACGGGCGGCGTCCATATCCTCCGACACCGCCCGCATGGCCTTGCCCAGCTTGGTCTTTTGCACCAGGAAAGTGAGCACCAGCATAGACAGCACCGTCACCGCCAGGGTGATGATGGAGGTAAGGCCCAGAGGCACCTTGCCCAGCCGGAAGGTCTGGTTGGTATAGTAGGCCGGGATCACCTTGGCACCGGAGCCCATGATCAGCTCTGCGGTGTACTCCAAAAAGAAGGAGACGCCAATGGCGGTGATCAGCAGCGAGATCCGGGGGGCGTTCCGCAGAGGGGTGTAGGCGATCTTTTCGATCACTACGCCCAGCAGCGTACAGGTGATGATGGTGGCGCACACAGCGGTGACCGGGCCCAGGCCCAGCTGGTTCATGACGAACCAGGACATATATGCGCCTACCATGATGACGTCGCCGTGGGCAAAGTTCAGCAGCAGGATGATGCCGTACACCATGCTGTAGCCCAGAGCGATCAGTGCATAGATGCTGCCAAGGGACAAGCCGTTGATCAGCTGGCTGAAGAACACTGTCATGGATGGATCCTTCCTTTCCTTGCGGTGGTTACACTTTTTTGCGATCCTATAAAAAACGGAGAACGCCTGACCAGAGAGCTGTTCCGGCGTTCTCCACAAAGATCATGGGGGCACTGCTCTGTGCCGGCAGGGCTCAGAACATTTCCTTCAGTTCGGGCTTGCCGTCCACATAGGTCAGAATGGCAGTGCTCTTAACGGGGTTGTGGTGCTCGTCGAAGGTAAAGGTACCGGTGATGCCCTGGATGGTGCCGCCGGCAATGGCGTCGATGACGGCCTGCTTGTACTCGTCGGTACCTGCCTCCAGGCCAGCATCCTCCGCAGCCTGGATGCCGTACACCACAGTCATGGCAGCATCGTAACCCAGGGGAGCAAAGCCGTTGGGGTAAGCCTCGCCGTACTCGGCCTTGTAGGCGTCCTCAAACTCGGTGCTGGAGCCCTTGGCGTAGCAGGCGCAGAAGTAGGAGTCCTTCAGCTGGTCAGCGGTGGCGTAGCCCTCCAGGCCGTCCCAGCCGTCGCCGCCCAGGAAGGGAACGGTGAGGCCCACGCTCTCAGCCTGAGCCAGGATCTGGCCCACATCCTGATAGTAGTTGGGGCAGAACACCATCTCGGGGCCCTTGCCCAGGATGCTGGTGAGCTGGGTCTTAAAGTCCACGTCGCCCTCGGAGTAGCTCTCCTGGTCCACGATGGTGCCGCCCTTTGCCTCAAACTCCTTGGCAAAGTTCTCGGCCAGGCCCTCGTTGTAATCCTTGCCCTTCAGGAAGATGACGGCGGCCTTGGTGTAGCCCAGCTTCTCGTAGGCGTAATCGGCCATCTTCACGCCCTGGAAGGGGTCGGTAAAGCAGGCGCGGAACACGTTCCCGTTCACGGTGTCGGTCTCGGCATCGTAGGTGACAGCCTCGGCGGTAGCGGAAGCGGTGACCATGGGCATATTGTAGTCGGCGCTCTCGGCGGCAACAGCCAGCGTGGGGGCGGTGGTCACATCGCCCACCAGAGCGGTGATGCCCTGGTCCACCATCTTGGTAAAGCAGGTAACGGCCTGGGTCTCATCGCCCTGCTCGTCCATGGTAACGGCTTCCAGCTGCTTGCCGTTGACGCCGCCCTTTTCGTTGACCTGCTTCAGGTACAGGGTTGCACCGTTGACCACGGCCTTGCCGTAAACAGAGGCATCACCGGTCAGGGGGCCCATCACGCCCACCTTGATGGTGCTGCCGGAAGCGGCAGAACCGGCAGCGGAACCGGCTGCAGAACTTGCAGTGCTTGCGGAGGAACCGCCGCAGGCGGTCAGGGCACCTGCTGCAACAGCAACACCGGCAGCGGCCAGGAACTGACGACGAGAAATGAGCTTTTTCATAACGATCTCCTCCTTCGGAGTATTTGATCTATTGGAATAGCATTCAGGATAAAAACGGAAGCAAGGCCCTTCCCCTCTAAAAGCGGCCTTGCTTCTGTTCTTGTCTGTTATTATAGTTCTCCGGCGGCAAAACCGCAATTCACAAACCGTCCATACTTTTGGGGGCTTTTTCTCGTCTTTATTGACAATCTGGCTAATTTTTATAGTGCGTTTTTGTGCACTATTTCAAATCGTTCATTTTCTTTGTTTTTGAAGTGAATACAATTCACAAGTTTCAAAAAGGTTACAGGGTCTCCATTTCAGCCTGGGCTGCAAACTCTGCCTGAGCCACCGGCTCTGCCTCCAGGCCCTGGTCCTCTGCCTGAGCCACCGGCTCTGCCAGGGCCTTGCGGATGGCCGTTGCATAGAACACGATGGACAGTACGGTGCCGATGCACCAGCCGATGGGCCAGGACAGCCAGATGCCGGTAGAGCCCAGCTCGGTGCTGCTGAGCACGATGGCCATGCCCACCCGGAGGATCAGGTCGGTGAAGGTAGCCACCATGAAGCGGCCCATCAGGCCGCAGCCGCGCAGGATGCCGTCGGTGACCAGCTTGAGGGACACCACGAAGTAGAAGGGCGAAAGGATGTGCAGGAACAGCATACCGGTGTCGATGGCCGGGCCCTGGGGGTCATTCATGAACAGCAGCAGCAGCGTGCGGCCGAAGCAGAAGTACAGGATGACGATGGGCACGCAGATGAGCCACACCAGATTGCGCCCGGCGCCAAAGCCTTCCTTCACACGATCCATCTTGCCGGCACCCATGTTCTGGGAGGTATAGTTGGAGATGCCGTTGCCCAGGGTGGTAAAGGAGGTGATGACCATGTTGTTCAGCTTGACGGCGGCAGAGTAGCCTGCAATGACGCTGGCACCAAAGGTGTTGATGACGCTCTGCAGGATGATGTTGCCCACCGAGATGAAGCTCTGCT
>CABQHF010000205.1 GCA_902463905.1 uncultured Faecalibacterium sp.
TGGCCACGCGCTGCATCTGGCCGCCGGACATCTCGCTGGGGTGCTTGTGCAGCTGGCTGCCAAGGCCCACTTTCTCCAGTGCCTCGGCGGCCCGGCGGCGGCGCTCGGCACCGGAGATGCCGGAGATGGTAAGGGCCAGTTCCACGTTGGCCAGCACGGTCTGATGGGGGATGAGGTTGTAGCTCTGGAACACAAAGCCGATGGTGTGGTTGCGGTAGGAATCCCAGTCACGGTCGGTGTACTTTTTGGTGGAGATGCCGTTGATGACCAGGTCGCCGCTGTCGTATCGGTCCAGACCGCCGATGATGTTCAGCAGGGTGGTCTTGCCGGAGCCGCTGGGGCCGAGAATAGCGACGAATTCGCTGTCGCGCAGGTTCAGGCTGACGTTGCTCAGCGCGTTCTGCACGAGGTCGCCGGTCTTGTACTGTTTGCAGATGTGTTTGATTTGTAGCATGTGCGTGCCTTTCCGGAAAAGGCTCCGGCCGGGGCCGGAGAAGTGTGGGCGGACTTGTGTGCTGCAGGCCGAAAGCGTGCAGACCATACAAAAGAATCTAGTTGATTTTAGCAAATCTATATGAAGAAAATGTGTATGGAAAAGAAAGTGTATATGGAAGCTAGAGAAAAGATTTCCTGTGCACGGCCACAGCAGCAGAGGAAAGATCTGCCAACTGCGCGGCAGGGGTTGCAATGGAGCGGGATTCGTGTTATCTTAAGGATACCGCAAAAGAAGCACATCTTGCTTCGAAAATGACGAAAACGAACAGAAGCTGATGTCTTTCTGCAGCAAAAATGTCATAAAACGATGCTGAGTGACACATATTGGATAGAAAAAGAGCGCTGACATTTTTAGACACTTATTTGGGGTTGTATGGTTCCCTCTTGCTCCCTACAATAAAAAAGGAAAAACAAGGAAATGCACAAAAAGCGTCGCAAAACCTTGTAGCAAGGAGGAATTTCTATGGAACGTACGTTTTCACCCATGGTTCGGCAGTTTTCGGCCATCGCCGGGCTGCAGCAGGCATACACGCTGGTCTACTCCCTCGACCCGGACGGCGAAAACGGCTGCCGTCTGACGCTTTGCCGCACCGGCAGCAGCCAGTGTGTGGACAGCCAGTACATGGCTGTTGCACCGGAGCTGGGTTACCGTGTCATGCAGTATCTGTGTGAGAATGGCGTTCAGCCGGAGATCTGGCAGGATGTGGTGGCAGAACTGACCGCGGAGCAGGCAGAACAGAAGGGCGGCGCGTGGCGTGGACAATGAGCGAACGGCAGGTACGCTGCAGATCGCCCTTGCAAGCTACGACCGCAAGGAGCTTCGTGTACAGAAGAATTATCTGGAAGAACAGAACCCGGTGCTGGATTGTACCTGTTTTCTGAACGGGCACAAACTGCTGCAGCAGCTGCAGCAGGGACGCAATTTTGACATCGTGGTGCTGTGCAGCCAGATGGAGGATATGAGCAGCATTGAGTTCATGATGGAGCTGCGTAAGCTGGAGCACAAACCGCTGCTGATGCTGTTTGACGAGGGACGGCGCAGAAACAGCTCGGCACTGCGCATGGAGGATTCCGACGGGTGCTGCTGCGTAGAGCGCATGGAGCTGAAGAACCTGCTGCAGGAGCTGTACCGGATGCCGGGCCAGCAGCGGCAGCAGATGGAACAGCAGTGCCGGGAGCTGTACTGCAGCTGGGGCATCCAGATCCCGGACATCAACTGCAACTACCTGACCAGCGCGGTGGGCGTGGTCTGTGCCACCTCCCAGAAGCTGGCCATCCGCAAGGAGATCCTGCAATCGGTGGGTGAGCAGTTCAACGTGTCGGTCTCGGCAGTGGACAGCGGCATCCGGCGCATGATCGACCAGCTGGAGGCAAAACCGGCGGAAGGCTGGATGCAGTTCAAAACGAAGAGCGGCTTTGCTGCGGAAAAGCCTACCACGGGCAAACTGATCTACGCGGTCAGGCACTATCTCATCCAGCACAAGGGCACAGAGTAAAGTACACAGGCTTGGAGGCAACAGGAATGGAGCAGGCACAGCAGAATACAGCGCAGGGGCTGACAGCGCAGGCGATCCCCCAGCAGGCAGTGGAAGATGCCTGCTTCCATTCTCTGGGGCTGATCGGGCGCAACTGCGAGTATCTGGAACAGCACCTGGCCCGCGTGGGCGCAGATGCACAGTCCCGGCAGGCAGTCAGCGATATCGGCGCAGCCATGGCCCGGCTGGAACGGACGCTCAATGAGCTGTTGTCCGCGCTGGAGTTCCTGCGCGCCGGGGAACTGCCCAAACTCTACCCGATGGATCTGTGTGAATTGCTGCAGCAGGTGGCGGCGCAGGCCGACATGGTGCGTGCACAGCTGGGCGTGACGCTGGAACTGGATTACGGCGGCTGGACGAACTGCCGCGTGCTGGCCGACCGGGACGATGCAGAGCTGCTGTGTCTGCATCTGCTGTCCAACGCCCTGCGCGCCTGCTGCGAGGGCGGCACCGTGAAGATCCAGCTGCGCCGCAGCGAGACGGTGTGGCAGATGACGGTGCGGGACGACGGCTGCGGCCTGCCGGAAAGCAGCCCGGAAGCCTGGCTGGAGAACCGGCGCAACTTTCTGGGTGGGGCGCAGCTGGGTCTGCTGCTCTGCCGGGAGTGCTGCCGCCGCATGGGCTGGGGTCTGAGCGTGGAAAGCGCTCCGGATCAGGGCACCCAGGCTGTGGTCGCCATCCCGCTGTATGCCGACAATGGCACGGCCCCGGCAGTGGAACTGCACACCGGCACCGATCTTGCCACGGAGCAGCACCGGTATCAGCTGCGCGCCATGCTGGTGCGGGAACTGCGCACCATGCCCGAACGCGGCGACCCGGACGAATAAACGAGCAAAACAAAAGAACCGGAACTTCCTGTCGGGCAGGAGGTTCCGGTTCTTTTGTTTATGGATGATCCAGGCCTGACGGCTCAGTAGTGCAGGCGGTCGGCGGTCAGTGCTTCCAGCACCGGCAGCATGGCAGCGGCCTCAGCCTTGGCGGCGGGCAGATCCATGTCGCGGTAGTTGCCGCATTCCACCTCGCTGGCACCGGGCACGGCACCCTCAAAGGCGGCCATGAACCGGAAGGACTCCACGGTCAGCTCCAGCGCCTGGACGGGGGTCAGGCCGCGGGTCAGCAGGTAAAAGCCGGTGCGGCAGCCCATGGGGCCGACATAGATCACACCGTCCTTGAACGCACTGTTGCGCGCATAGGTGGCAAACAGGTGCTCCAGCGTGTGGGCAGCAGCGGTGGACAGGTAATCGCCCTGGTTGGGCTTTTTCATGCGGATGTCCCAGGTGAGCACATCACCGTCCTGGCGGCTCAGGTACATACCCCGATCCAGCCTGGTATGGTCAACACAAAAGCTCGCAATGCGTTCCATGGCGTCGTCCTCTTTCTCAGGCCTGCAGGCGCTGCACGCTGCCGTGTGCGCAGTCCACGGCGATCATCAGGCCGTCACGGATGTGGGAGGTGGCACCCACGGCACCCACGACGGTGGGCTTGAGCAGGGCCTTGCCGGCAATGGCAGCGTGGCTGTTCAGGCCAGGCTCTTCCACCACCAGAGCGGCGGCGTCACGCACATAGTTCAGCATCTCGTTGCTGGTGGAGGGCACCACCAGAACCATGCCGGGCTTGAACTTGGCGCGCA
>CABQHF010000206.1 GCA_902463905.1 uncultured Faecalibacterium sp.
TGCGCTGTGCAGGTTCTCTTCCGCCTCATCGGTTTGATTGCATTATACACTTTATCTGCGTAAAGTCAAGAGGCAATGCAAAAATTTTTTTGCAGGTTTCCGGCAAAGTCACACTTTGCTCTTTTTGCGCTTGCGCCACACAAAGTATGCCGTGTACACCAGCCACACCGGCAGTGCGGCCAGCGTCACCGTGCGGCTCAGGGCAAGGCCGTCGGCCTGATACACAAAGTCGATGCTGCTGGTGCCCGCCGGGCACAGCACCGCCATCATGCCGTCATCCACCCGCAGGATGTCCGCCTGCTCCCCGTTGACGTAAGCGGTAAAGCCGTCATCGTAGGGCACCGAGAAGAACACGAGGTTTGCCTTGTCCTGTGTGATCTCGGCATGGAAACCGGCATTGTTCATCTCAAACACGCTGCACGCCTGCGCACGGCGGTCGTTGCAGTCCTGCACATAGGCTTCATAGGTCAGCTCGCTCTGCTTTTCCTCCGGCAGTTCGGTGAGGTACTGCCCGTAGGCGGCAGCGTCCTCATCACTGAGCACCATTGCCCGCATCAGCAGGTTTGCGCGGAAGTTCTTGTTCACCTGCCCGTAGGTCTCCTCGGTCACATAGTAATCGTAGGTAAATCCCATGGGAACGTAATTTTTATTCTTGTACAGCACAAAACCGTCCAGCTCGTCATAATAGGCCCAGCCGTCGTCGGCCTGACTCTCAAAATCCGCCTGCTTTTCCGGCGTGGTGATGAGGTATTCCACGCTCAACAGGCCCCGCAGTGCATAATTGGAGAGTTCCGGTTCGCTGCGCACGTCCCGCTTGACCCCCAGTGCCGGATAAAAGCTGAGGATGCTGGGGGCTGCCGTGCTGCCGAAATACTGCAGGCAGCTCTTGTCCAGCCACATGCCGATGTTATCGTGGATCTTGAAGGTGTCCACCCGGTAATCGCCCTCCGGCAGATCTTCCTTCAGCAGCAGGGCGTTGTTGTCCTGCTCCACAAGGTCGCTGTCGGTGTACCACTGGCCGAACTTGCCGATGCCGATGTGCACCATGCTGAACACGCAGGCAAAGGCCACCACGGCCGCCGTCATGCGCTGGGCAAAGCGGCTGTCCGCCCGCCATTTCTGGCAGATCAGGCGGTAAAGCAGCAGGCCGCCCAGGCCAAAGCCCAGCACCACGAAGTACTGGCCGGGGTTCTTGAGCACGCCCAGCGACCAATTGCCAGTGTCGTTATCCCGCACAGGCACCAGCGCGAAGGCCAGCGTAGCCAGCATGATCCAGCCAAGGCCCCGGGCGGGGGTGTCCAGATCAGTGTTGTGATCCTCCAGTGCGTTCACCGTCATGGCGGCAAGGATGAGCACCGGCATATAGTACCAGCGGGCATAGTAGCTGGAGTTGAGGGCGTAGAACGCGCTGTTCAGGATGGGCACCAGCGCACACACGGCGCATACCGCCACAATGCGCTTTTTGCTGTCGCCGCGGCGGGCGCGCCAGTAAGCCAGCGCACCTGCCAGACTGCACAGGGGCAGGTAGGCGGACATACTCGTCCACTTGATGACGCCCTCCGACCAGATGGATGTCAGGTAGGGGGAATCCGGCGGCATCACCCAGCTGAGCAGGATGGCCAGATACTGCTGCACCTTGCTGTAGGTCAAAAAGCCCCACCCGGACGAAAGGTCGATGGTGCGCGGGTTCTGCAGCAGGCTCAGCACCGCCGGCACCAGCAGCAGGCAGCCCATGGCCACGCCCAGCAGGCTCTCAACGGCCAGGTGCACGAACCGCCTCACGGTCAGGCGGTAATCGCCGGTGGTGAGCTTGCACATGAAGTAGATGGCCAGGAACACCACCTGCCCGGCAAAGAAGAAGTAGTTGTTGAGCAGGTTCACCGCCGCCCAGAAGGCAAACAGCCCGTGACGCTTGTTGTACATGGCCTCGTCCAGCGCCCACAGCAGGTACGGGAACAGCGCCACCACATCCACAAAGTGGTTGAAGAACACGTTGTACACCGCAAAGCCGGACAGTGCATACAGGCAGGCACCCAGCACGGCGTAATCCCAGTTTTTGACGTAGCGCTTCAGGTACAGGTACGCACCGCCGCCCGCCACGCCGAACTTGAGCACCAGCAGCGGCACCATCAGGTAGGGCAGCCACCGCTGCGGGAACAGCAGCGAGAACCAGAAGAAGGGCGAGCCGTACAGGTAGAAGGAATAGGCGTTCATCGCGCCGCTGCCCAGGTCGGTCGCCCAGGAAAAGGTATTGCGGGGTGCCCCGGCAAAGGTGCTGTCCGGGTAGCCCGCCCCTTTCAGGAAACCGTTCATATAGCGGTAAAAGCTGATCTGCTGGCTGTTGAAATCGCCTGCATAGTGGAAAAATCCGCCGTCAATGATGTAGAACGGCAGGAAAAACACGGCTGCAGTCAGCGCGCACAGCACCACCGCCCGCCAGAACTGATCCTTTTGCTGTCCGGGAAGGCGCAGCTGCCGGGACATTCCGAATTGTTCCATGGGTTATCCTCTTTCTCCGCCGATGGGCGGAAGATGCTTTTTTATCAGTATACCACGCAATGCTGCCCGGAAAAAGGACATTTCTTCACCCCTGCCCCTTGACAAGCGCCCGCCGGGCAGGTATGGTGGAGAAAAACCTGAGGGAGGAAACATTGCCATGCTGTATCCGTTCAACGCCCTGCTGGCCCGCATGAAGTACATCACCCGCTGGAGCCTGATGCACTCCACCCGTGCCGAGTCGCTCAGTGAGCACACCTGCGATACCGCCCTGCTGGCACACACCCTGTGCCTGATCGCACGGCGGTACACCGGCACCCCCTGCCGCCCCAAAACGGTGGCGGTGGCGGCGCTGTACCACGACGCCCCGGAGATCATCACCGGAGACCTGCCCACGCCGGTCAAGTACCACAGCGCCACGCTGCGTGACGCCTACAAGACCATGGAACAGGAAAGCGTTGCCAGCATGACGGCCATGCTGCCGGAGGAGCTGGCCGAAGAGCTAACCCCCTTCCTCACCGGGGATCTGCTCACCGCCGAGGAAGCAAAGCTGCTCAAGGCCGCCGACCGGCTGAGCGCCCTGATCAAGTGCCTGGAAGAGCAGCGCAGCGGCAACCACGAGTTCGACGCGGCACTGGCTCAGCAGAAAACCGCGCTGGAAGCCATGCACTGCCCGGAAGCCGACTGGTTCATGGCGCATTGCCTGCCCTGCTACACCCAGAATCTGGATGAGCTGACCCGGCAGGACGGATGATATTTTTTATGGGAACGGAACCTCCCGCACGTCGTCGGGGTCCACGCCTGCCTTGCGCTGCTCCTCGAACACGGCTGCGATCAGCTCGTCCAGATCTTCCAGATGGGTCAGGGTGCAGCAGTACCGCCGCAGGGTGGCAGCGCCTTTTAATCCCTTCATATAGTGCATGGTCTGGGCACGGGCCTGCGGCATGGCCACGAACTCGCCCTTCTGCTCCACCATCTCTTCCACCTGACGGCGCAGCGCGTTCATGCGGGCCTGCAGGTTGGGGGCCTTGGGGGCCGGGATGCCCTCGATGGCGGCATTCACCCACTCAAACAGCCATGGGTCGCCCAACGCGGCACGGGCGATCATCACGCCGTCGCAGCCGGTCTGCTGCATCATGGCCACGGCAT
>CABQHF010000207.1 GCA_902463905.1 uncultured Faecalibacterium sp.
GATTTGAATCTATGCCCAATTAACAACCGTCAGGGAATTGTAATTGATGGTGAAGGTTCAAAGGTTATTTGCAAAGACTAATTTGAAAATTCCAGTTTGTCGCACACGTTCCCAGCAGGGTTTTGGGCACAGGTACGCCCAACAAGAAGCGGTCCCAAAAGGGCAAGGATTTTCAGAAACTGAAAATCTGTAACCGCAGGACGCTCCCTGCTCTTACAAACAGCAGAAAACCAGAACGGCGCAGCTGATCCAGCTGATCGTTCTGGTTTTCTTTCTATCCGTTCAAACGGCTGTTTTATGAAGCCTGTATGTTCCCGCTTATTGGTTTGCCAGAAGGATGGCCAGCACGGCCTTCTGGACGTGGAGGCGGTTCTCAGCTTCGGTGAAGATCTCGTCGGCGTGGTCCTCAAAGACGGCCGTGGAGATCTCCTCGCCGCGGTGGGCGGGCAGGCAGTGGAGGAGCATGGCATCGGGCTTAGCCTCTGCCATCAGCTTCCCGGTGACCTGGAAGCCCGCAAAGTCCCGCAGGCGGCGCTCGCTTTCCGGGGTGCCGGGGGCGGTGTTCCATGCGGCAGTCACCACCACGTCGGCGTCCTTCACGCCCTCGGCTGGGTCCGTCAGGAGATGGAACTTCTCGCCATACTTGTGGGCGAACATCAGCACATCAGCGGCGGGGCGGTAGCCCTGGGGACAGACACAGGTGACGTTCATCCCGGCCAGCAGGCCGCCTGCGATCAGGCTGTTGGCCATGCTGCAGCCGTCGCCAATGAAGCAGAGCTTCTGGCCCTCCAGCGCGCCGCGGCGCTCCCGGATGGTCATCAGGTCCGCCAGCACCTGACAGGGGTGGGCGTAGTCCGTCAGGCCGTTGATGACGGGCACCCCGGCCAGCTCGGCGAACTCTTCAAGGTCGCACTGGCGGTAGGTGCGCCAGACCACACAGTCATAATAGCGGCCCAGCACCCGGGCGGTGTCCTTCAGGGGCTCGCCCCGGCCGGACTGCAGCTCGGTGGCGGCGTTCATGTAGTTGCCCAGGCCCCCCAGCTGGTACACACCCACCTCAAAGCTGGTGCGGGTGCGGGTGGAGTTCTTGGAGAACATCAGCGCCACCGTCCTGCCCTTGAGCAGGGGCGGGGTCTGGCCTGCCTTCTGCCTGGCCTTGAGGTCATCCGCCACATCCAGGATGTGGGTCAGCTCGGCGGGGGTGAGGTCGCTCATTTTCAGCAGATGTTTCATGCCTGTTCCTCCGGAGACTTCTGGGCCATCTCGCTCAGCACCTCGTTCAGGATGCCGAGGGCCTTTTCCACATCATGGGCGGTCAGGGTCAAAGGGGGCAGCAGGCGCAGGCGGGTCTTGGCCGTCAGCACCAGCAGGCCCTTCTCCCGGCAGGCAGCCAGCACGTCGGCCGCCTGGATGCCGCCGAAGAACTCGATGCCCACCATCAGGCCGATGCCGGAAATGCTCTTGACCATGGGCAGCTTGGCCAGCCCCGCGCGGAGCTGCGCGGCCCGCTCGTTGACATTTGCCAGGAACGAGGCGTCCAGACGATCCACCACCACATTGGCACCGGCACAGACCACCGGGTTGCCGCCGAAGGTGGAGCCGTGGGTGCCGGGGCCCATCCCGGCGGCGGTCTTTTCGTTCAGCAGCACGGCACCGATGGGCAGGCCGCCGCCCAGACCCTTGGCCAGGGTGACGATGTCGGGCTTCAGGTTGTAGTGTTCGCAGCACAGGAAATTGCCGGTGCGGCCCACGCCGGTCTGCACCTCGTCCACGATGAGGATCAGGTCCTTTTCATCGCAGAGGGCGCGGACGGCCTGCACATACTCGGGGTCCAGCGCCATGACGCCGCCCTCGCCCTGGATCAGCTCCAGCATCACGGCGCAGGTGTGGCGGTCCACCAGCTCCTTCAGGGCTTCGAGATCCCCGGCAGGGGTGTAGACGAAGCCTTCGTTGAAGGGTCCGAAGTAGTTGTGGAACACCTCCTGACCGGTGGCGGTCAGGGTGGCAATGGTGCGGCCGTGGAAGCTGTTGACCAGCGTGATGACGGTATCGCGGCCCTTGCCGTAGTGATCAAAGCTGTACTTCCGGGCCGCCTTGATGGCACCCTCGTTGGCTTCGGCGCCGGAATTGCCGAAGAACACCTTGCTCATCCCGGTGCGCTTGCACAGCTTCTTGGCCAGCTTGCCGCAGGGGGCGGTGTAGTACAGGTTGGAGGTATGCTGCAGCTTGTGAGCCTGCTCGGAAACAGCCTCGGCCCAGGTCAGGTCGCAGTAGCCCAGACTGTTGACGCCGATGCCGCTGGTGAAATCCAGATATTTCTGGCCCTCCGGGCCTTCGGCGTAGAGGCCGTGGCCCTTTTCCAGCACGATGGGGTTGCGGCCGTAGGTATGCAGGACATATTCGCTGTCCCGCTTGATGACTTTTTCGGAATCCATGTGTGGTGTACCTCCTGTTGACTTTTTTTCTATTATAAAGTCTTTCTGCCGTTTCAGCAACCCTTATTCCTGATGGCTGCGGCGGTAGAAACGGGTACCGGAGCCGCGGTTGGAGAACAGTTCCAGCAGGATGGAGTGGGGCACACGGCCATCGATGATGACCGCTTCGTGGACGCCCTGATAGATGGCATCGGCCATGCCGCCGATCTTGGGGATCATGCCGCCTGCAATGATCCCGGCGGACTTGTAGCCCTCGATCTCGGAGACCTCCACCTCGGGGATGAGGGTGGTCTCGTCGTCCTTGTCCCGCAGCAGGCCCGCGATATCGGTCATGGAGACCAGCTTCTCGGCCTTGAGGGCAATGGCGATCTGGGCGGCGGCGGTATCGGCGTTGACGTTATAAGCCTGGCCCAGGTCGTCCATGCCCACGGTGGCGATGACGGGGATATAGCCGCCGTCCAGCAGGTTGGAGATCAGGGTGGGATCCACATGGACGATCTCGCCCACATGGCCCAGCTGGGGGTCCAGCTCGGTGCAGCGGAGCATCTGGCCGTCCATGCCGCACAGGCCGACGCCGCGGCCGCGCAGCTTTGCCACCAGATCCTTATTCACCTTACCGGCCAGCACCTGCTGCACGATCTCCATGGTGGCGTCATCCGTGACGCGCAGACCGTTGGCGAAATGGCTCTCCACGCCCACCTTCTTGAGCATCTCATTGATGGCCGGGCCGCCGCCGTGCACCAGCACCACCCGCACGCCCAGCAGGGTAAGGGTGACCAGATCGTTCATGACGGCGTTCTTGAGTTCTTCGTTGATCATGGCATTGCCGCCGTACTTCACCACCATGGTCTTTCCGTGATATTTCTGGATGTAAGGGGTGGCCTCGGAAAACAGGCGCGCCATTTCTTCATTTTTCATCTGTGTCTGCTCCTATCAGGTGCGGTAATCGCCGTTGATCTTGACGTAATCGTAGGTCAGGTCGCAGCCCCAGGCCTTTGCGCTGGCGTCGCCGGTGCCCATATCCACCTTGACCAGCACGTCGTGTTCAGCCAGCACCTTGGCGGCCTCCTCCTCGCTGTAGGGGTGGTAGGCGGCGTTCTCGCACACATACACCTCACCGGCGGCGCTGGACAGCCAGACGCACACCTTGTCGATGGAGAAATCGCCGGGGGTGTAGCCGATGGCGCA
>CABQHF010000208.1 GCA_902463905.1 uncultured Faecalibacterium sp.
GCGCAGGATATGCGGGCGGCATCATGAGCGCCGCCGTGGATGGCCTGCGGGTGGCACGCGCCATCATCAGCCGGTATGCACCGGCAGAAGGGTGAGTTGAAATTTGATGAACGATCGTGAAAACGACAACAGAATAAAGGACGAGGGCCGTCAGGTGCAGCAGGAACTGGAAGACCAGCTGCGCGCCTTTGGCGACACCATGACCGACGCCTTTGCCCATGGCTTTGAGGGCCGGGGCATGGATATCGGCGACCGCGCCTACGATGTGGGCAGGGCGGCCGTCCATGCGGCCAACTATGGCATCGGGGAGGCGGGCAAAGCCTTCCGCAAGTCGTGGGGCGAGGCACGGCAGAACTGGGCAAAGCAGACCTTCAACGAGGGCTATGCGGAGGCCGACACCGGCGGGATGCCCGGCTGGTTCCGGCAGATCTTTGCAAAGCCGGAGCCGACCCCGGTGGAAAACATTCGTATCAGCGCAAAAAAACGCTATAGTGCAGGCTGCACCCTGCTGGCTGTGGGCATCACCTTTGCGGTGATCTTCGGTCTGGGCGGCATTGGCTGCATTGTGGCAGCGGAAACCGTGATGCCCGGCCTTATTACGGAGACCATGATCGGTGACACGGTGGCCACGGCCGCGGAGGGCGTGACCTATACCTTTACCACTGGCGCTTCCATGGCCACGACGGTGCTGGAGATCACAGGCAATGTGTTGACCCTTGTCGCGTGTGGCTTTGGCGCGATGATCGCCGCCGGTGCCTCCCGGCTGTCGGCCTCCAAAAAGCTGCGTCTGCTGGCAGATGCCGCCGAGGGCGAGGACTATAAGAACGGCCTGCCGGTGGAGATGCTGGCCGACCTGACCCACCAGAAAAAGGCAAAAGCTCTGAAAAAACTGCGCAGATACATCAATAAGGGCTGGCTTGCCGCATGGCTGGATGAAAAGACAGAAAAACTCTACCTGACGGTGGAGGACTACCGCGCCGCCCAGGAAACGGCGGCTGCACCCCAGGCACAGCCGCAGCCGGAACCGGCTCCGGAGCAGCGCGAGGAAACGCCTCTCAATCTGGAAACGGCCCGCCGCTTTGCCGCTGTGCTGGAGCAGGAAAAGCAGCTCATGCAGGACGAGCTGGCCCGCGACGAGCTGGACCATATGCAAAAGACGGCCAATGCCATCTGCGACTGGCTGGAAGCTCACCCGGAGAGCCTGCCCAAGGCCCGCCGCTTTGCGGAATATTATATCCCCACCACCCTCAAGCTGCTGCACACCTACAACGACGTGCAGGGCCAGCAGGGCGACAACGCCGAGAGCATCCGGCGGGACATTGCAGGCATCCTGCACACGCTGAACCAGGCCTTTGACAACCTCTACGACAATCTGCTGTCGGACGTGGCCATGGATGTTTCCAGCGAGATCGCAGCCCTGCAGGGAATGCTGGCCAACGACGGCCTGACCGGGAGGGATTTCCAATGACCTACCGTGCCTGGGACCTGAAAACGCTGGACCGCGCCGCCGTCCGGGAGCTGACCCATGCCATCGCGGAGCAGCGTACCGAAGAACTGGAATACAGCGCCATGGACGAGGAGCCCTGGAGCGAACAGAAATATGCCGCCACGCTGGCCGCCCAGCAGAAGGAGACGGCCTTGCTGGCCGGCATCCTGGCGGCCCGCGGCATCACCGACCCGGCCGACGCGCTCACCCTGCTGGCCGGGGAAGAGGAGCTGAGCGACCCCGCCCTGCTCACCGATATGGAAAAAGCCTGCCAGCGCATCTGGCAGGCCATCGACAATGGCGAGACCATCGTGGTGTTCGGCGACTACGACGTGGACGGCGTGACTGCCACGGCATTGCTGTATCAGCACCTCAAGGGCATGGGTGCCGCTGTCAAGTGCATGCTGCCCAGCCGCGAGGGCGATGGCTACGGCCTGTCGCGCAACGCCATCCAGTCCATCCACGACAAGGGCTATCGGCTCATCGTGACGGTGGACAACGGCATCTCCGCTGTAGCCGAGGCCGACTTTGCCGCAGAGCTGGGCATCGACCTTATCATCACCGACCACCATCTGCCGCCCGAGACCCTGCCCAAGGCAGTGGCCGTGGTGGACCCCCGCCGGGAGGACGATACCAGCCCCTTCAAAGGGCTGTGCGGCGCAGGCGTGGCCTTTAAGCTGTGCGCCGCGCTGGACGACTGCACCCCGGAGGAAATGCTGGATTACTGCGGCGACCTGGCCGCTGTGGGCACCGTGGCGGACGTGATGCCCCTGACCGGAGAGAACCGCACCCTGGTCAAGGCCGGCCTGCGGCAGCTGCAGCAGACCGACCGCCCCGGCATGGAAGCCTTGCTGGAAGAAGTGGGCCTTGCCGGAAAACCCGTCACAGCGGAGAATATCAGCTACGCCATTGCGCCCCGCATCAACGCGGCCGGCCGCATGGACAGCGCGGTGACGGCCCTGCAGCTGGTGCTGTGTGAGGACCCGGACCGCGCCGAGGAGCTGGCCCATAAACTCAACGAGATCAACGCGAAACGACAGGAGACCGAACTGCAGATCTTCAAGGCCGCTGAGGAATTGCTGGAGCAGCAGCCGGAGCGGCTGGAGGATCGTGTGATCCTGCTGTGGGGGCGCGACTGGCACCCCGGCGTCATCGGCATCGTGGCGTCCCGGCTGGTGGAGCGCACCGGCCGCCCGGTCATCGTGGTCACGGTGGACGAGCACGGCGAGTGCAAGGGCAGCGGCCGCAGTGTGCAGGGCTTCAACCTGCACGCCTGCATCGGGGCCTGTGCCGACCTGCTCATCCGCTACGGCGGCCACGCCATGGCGGCAGGCCTCTCGGTGCGGGAGGAGAATCTGGAGCCGCTGCGCCGCCGCCTGAACGAGTGGGCGGCCCGGGAGTGCCCCGTGCTGCAGACCCCGCCGCTGACCTGCGATCTGTCCATCCATCTGGATCGGGTCACGGTGGAAGCTGTGCGCCGTCTGGATCAGCTGGCTCCCTTCGGGGCTGAGAACCCCACCCCGGTGTTCCTGCTGCAGAACGCCGTGCTGGACGGGGTATATCCGGTGTCGGAGGGCAAACACAGCCGCCTGCGGCTGCGGCAGGGCAACGCCAGCCTGTACGCCGTATGGTTCGGCATGCGGCCGGAGCAGCTGCCCTATGCCGCCGGTGACGTGGTGGACGCGGCCCTGAATCTTTCGGTCTACGATGCGCCCCGTGGCGCGCAGCTTTCGGGCCGCATCATCGACCTGCACCCGGCGGGTCTTGGCAGTGCCATGCCGCAGCAGGCAGCGCTGGTGCAGGCACTGCGCCGCGGCACCCCGCTCACCACAGAACAGAAAAATCTCATCACCCCGGCCCGCAGCGATATCATCGCGGTATACCGGGAGCTGCAGGCCCGCCGCTGGCACGCGGAAGATCTGCAGCCCCTGTGCGCGAAGCTGGGAGAAGAAAATACCGGCAAAACGCTGGTGGCGGTCACGGCACTGGAACAGGTGGGGCTGATCGCTGCTGCAGAAAAGGGCGGAGCCAAAGTGTGGGAGCTGGTGCCCACGGCCGGCAAGAAAAACCTTGCCGACGCCCCGATCCTGAAATGTTTGGAGGGAATGTAAA
>CABQHF010000209.1 GCA_902463905.1 uncultured Faecalibacterium sp.
GCCGACCTGCCCATCGTGGGCGGCAGCATCCTGAGCCACGACCACTTCCAGGGCGGCCACTATGAATTTGCCATGGCCAAGGCCCCCATCGAAAAGGCATGGGTGTTCCCCGGCTTTGAGGACGTGGAGGCCGGCATCGTGCACTGGCCTATGAGCTGCATCCGCCTGACCTGCGAGGATGATGAGCGTCTGGTGGAGCTGGCCGACAAGATTCTGACCGCCTGGCGCGGCTACACGGATGAGAGCTGCTTCCTCTTTGCCGAGACCGACGGCGAGCCCCACAACACCATTACCCCCATTGCCCGCATGCGGGATGGCAAATACCAGCTGGATCTGGTGCTACGCAACAACATCACCACGCCGGAACACCCGCTGGGCGTGTTCCACCCCCATGCCAAGCTGCACCACATCAAAAAGGAGAACATCGGCCTTATCGAGGTCATGGGTCTAGCCGTGCTGCCCAGCCGCCTGAAGCAGGAGCTGTTTGATCTGGCAGACGTACTGGTGGCCCGCACCCCCGTCAGCGAGTACCCCGAAACGCTGCAGAAGCACGCGGAGTGGGCGCAGGACATTCTGGCCCGTCACCCGGAGCTGAACGGCGACACCGTGCACCTCATCCTGCAGGATGAGGTGGGCCAGGTGTTCGCACAGGTGCTGGCGGATGCCGGTGTGTACAAGCTGGACGAAGCCGGCCGGGCCGGTTTTGTGCGGTTCCTGGAAAGCGTAAAATAAACCATAAAATCAGCAAGCCGGCAGCTTCCCTGGAGAAACTACCGGCTTGTTTATGTTGATCCAAACAGGAGATGATTATGCACTACACTTTGGAAGTCTGCGTGGACAGCACAGCCAGCGCACTGGCCGCAAAGCGCGGCGGGGCCGACCGGCTGGAGCTGTGTGCCGACCTGGTCATTGGCGGCACCACCCCCAGCCTTGGCCTGCTGCGGCAGGCCAAGGCCGAGACCGGCCTGCCGGTGCGGGCACTGCTGCGCCCCCGCTTTGGCGATTTCTGTTATGACCGCTATGAACTGGCCCAGATGGCAGAATCCGCTGCAGAGTTGGTGAAAGCCGGGGCGGATGGCATCGTCACCGGCGTGCTCACCCCGGAGGGCACACTGGATATTGCTGCCCTGCGCCCCATCTACGCCGCTGCCCGCAAGGCAGCCGTGGAAGTTGGCCGCCCTGTCGCCTGCACCCTGCACCGCGCCTTTGATGTCTGCCGCGACCCCTTTGCCGCATTGACCGCCGCCAAGGAACTGGGCCTTGCCACCATCCTCACCAGCGGGCAGGCCGCCAGTGCACCGCAGGGTGCCGACCTGCTGCGCCAGCTGGTGGAAGCCGCCGGGAGCAGCCTCGAAATTCTGGTGGGTGCCGGCGTCTCGGCGGGCAATCTCCCGGCACTGGCCGCAAAGACCGGTGCCCGTGCGTTCCATCTTTCCGGCAAAGATGTGCTGGACAGCCGCATGACCTTCCGCCGGGAGGGCGTACCCATGGGCCTGCCGGGATTTTCTGAGTTCGACCTCTGGCAGACCAGCGAGGCCAACATCCGTGCCGCGCGTGAAGCACTGGATAACCTTTGAGAAACACACCTACAAAAAAGGCCTCTCCTTCGGGAGAGGTCTTTTCTCGTTATAACGTGGGAGCTTCGTCGTCCTCATAGCCCACCATCAGGCCACCCAGCTCGGCATAGTAGCTGCACAGGCCGCCGCAGGGGCCAACATCCACCTGCGCTTCCGGGAACACGGCGTGCAGCATCTTCTTCAGCCGGTCCGCCGCAGCAGGGTTGCTGCAGTGGGCGATGTGCACCCGGCCGGAGGCAAAGCCATGACCCTTCATTTCCAGCACGATGCGCTCCAGTGCACCGTGCTCACCGCGGGTCTTGCACAGCACCTCCAGCTCCCCTGCCTCGCTGGCCTGCCCGATGACCCGGATGCCCAGCATACGCGCCACAGCGGCCACTGCCGGTTTCACACGGCCGTTGCGGGCAAGATTGGCCAGCGATTCCAGCGAGAACAGCAGGTGCGTGTGCCGGTGGTAGGCCAGAATGGCCTCGGCGGCATCGTCAAAAGAGCAGCCTGCCTGCACCAGCGCAGCCACCCGCTCGGCCAACAGACGGCATTCCGGCCCTGCCGACAGGCTGTCCAGCACGAACACGCGAGCACCTTCGTGCTCCTGCCGGTATTCCTCGGCAGCCAGCTGGGCCGCATTGTAGCTGCCGGACAAGGTACCTGTGATGGTGACCACGAACACGTCATCTGCGCCCTCATAGGCAGCCAGCCAGTCGGCCACATTGGGGCAGGAGGTGCTGGTCCTGCCCTTATAAGTGTGCAGAGTCTGGGCCATATCGGCCGCATCCAGTTCTGCCGTGTCCTGATATTCGCCGTCATCGGTCACGATCTTCAACGGTACACAGGCAAAGTCCACCCCGCTGAGGGTATACAAGTTGGAGGAAGAGTCCACAACGATCTTGGTTTTCATACAGTACATCTCCAGTTTTATCGTTCAGCGGCGGACAGCCCGCCGGGCTTATTCGGTTTCTTGTGGACATCTTATCAGTTTTTCAAAAACCTGTCAAGCAATTTCTAGTATTTGATAAAAAGTTTTCACACTCCCGTTGACCGTTTCCATTTTTTGCGCTATACTGAAACTCAAAGATTATCCACTGATTGAACGGGAAGTACACTGCTATGAATGCTGAAACCAAACGCCGCGTTGCGGCCTGCGCTGCCGGGTTTGCCCTGCCCCGGTACCGCGACCTCCCCAACGTAGGGCTGTATCTGGACCAGACCGTACAGTACGTCAACAGCTGCTTCCGCACCTTCTGCGGGGTGGAGCTTACCCCCTCCATGGTGAGCAACTACGTCAAAAAAAGCATCCTGAGCCACCCGGTCAAAAAGAAATACACCCGCGACCAGATCGCGTCGCTGCTGTACATCGTGGTCTCCAAGACGGTGCTGTCGATGGAAAACATCGACACCCTGTTCAAAATGCAGCAGGCCTGCTGCTCCGCCGGGGCTGCTTACGATTTCTTCTGCGAAGAACTGGAGCGCTGTCTGCCCTTTGTGTTCGGCTGCACCGGCACCCTGCCTGACCCCGACCCGGACGCCACCGACGAAAAACTGCTGCTGCGCAGCACCATTCTGGCCGCTGCCAACAAGATGTATCTGGACTGCTGCTTTGACGCCCTGCGTCAGGAGCAGAACCTGTGGGCGGACATCCTGCCGGACCTGGCGTAACAACAAAAAAAGACCGTGCTCTCCTTTCCGGAAAGCACGGTCTTTTGTATTTTTTGCAGATTCAGGCAGATCAGGTGTCCTGCAGCTCGCCGCGGCTGGCAGCCTTGAGGTAGGCAAAGATGAAGCCGTCCAGGTCGCCGTCCATCACGGCGTCCACATTGCCGGTCTCGTAGTTGGTGCGGTGATCCTTGACCATGGTATAGGGCATGAACACATAGCTGCGGATCTGGTGGCCCCAGGCGATCTCGTTCTGCACGCCCTTGATGTCGTCGATCTTGTCCATGTGCTGCTGCTTGGCGATCTGGTACAGCTTGGCCTTCAGCATTTCCATGGCGTAGTCACGGTTCTGGAACTGGCTGCGCT
>CABQHF010000210.1 GCA_902463905.1 uncultured Faecalibacterium sp.
TCGCCTTGCCGGCCTCGATCTGCAGCTTAATGTAGCCAGTAACTTTCTGTGCCATGATAAATGCACCTCCAAAAATCTGTGGTGAGTTGCGGCGCGGTGTTTCCGCGCCTCCCACGAGCGCGTGCACGCTGCACACGCTCTATAAGAACCGCACTGCGGTCTTACCTTGGTAAACGGAACTTGCCGGTTGGTTACGGCAGCTCGACCTGACCGATCTCCACCTCTGCGGGGGTCTCGCGGCCGAACATATTGACCTTGAGCTTCACTTTGAAGTTCTCGGTATCGATCTCTTCCACAAGGCCCATAAAGCCTTCCAGAGGACCGGCGGTGATCTGCACGGTGTCGCCGACATTGAAGTCAACTGCCAGAGGTGCAGCCTTTTCCACGCCCATCTTCTCCACTTCCTCAGCAGAGAGGGGAACAGGCTTGGATGCGGGGCCGACGAAGCCGGTGCAGCCGCGCGTGTTGCGCACTACATACCAGGTATCGTCGTTCATCACCATCTTGACCAGAACGTAGCCGGGGAAGAGCTTATGCTCCACCATCTTCTGCTTGCCGTTCTTGTCAATTTCAGGAACCATCTCGACGGGAACCTTGACATCGCAGATCAGGTCTTGCAGATGGCGGTTCTCCACCATGGTCTGCAAATCGTTCGCGACCTTGTTCTCGTAACCGGAATAGGTATGCACAACATACCAAAGAGCCTCAGTGGACTCATCTACCAGCTTGGTTGATTCTTCCATTTTGGTTGACCCTCCGTTTCAAGATGATTCTCAGGCGCCGATGATCAGGCCGAGGATGCCGCCGAAGACAGCGTCCAGCAGGATCATCACGACCGCTGCAATGGCGACGGTAACGAGCACGACGATGGTGTTCTGCTTGGTGTCCTCCTTGGAGGGCCAGACCACCTTCTTCAGCTCGCTCTTGGTGTCGCGGAAGAACTTGGCGCACTTGCCAAAAAAGTTCTTCACAGCGGCCTTTGCTCTGGCCACAAAGCCCGGCTTGTTCTCGGTTTTGTCTGCCATGATGCGTCCGCCTTTCTTACTTGGTTTCGCGATGAACGGTGTGCTTCTTGCAGAAACGGCAATACTTCTTCAGCTCGAGACGATCGGGGTTGTTCTTCTTGTTCTTCGTGGTGTTGTAGTTGCGCTGCTTGCACTCGGTGCAGGCCAGAGTGATTTTAACGGTCATTTGTTGACACCTCCATTATAACGGTTGTTTTGAACCTCCCTCGGGTTGCGGGTGGTACCTGTAAAACAGGCGCACTTAATAACCCCGCAAAAGAGGTGATATCATTGTATCACGCTGTTTTCCATCCGTCAAGCGGAAATTTGCGATTTTTGGAAAGTTTTTTTATAAAATAACTCTTTTGCACGGCAGCGCGGTTTTCTGCATTCTGCTTGCATCGCGCGCGTAGATATTGTATAATAAATCGGAACGGCATTTTTACCGGTTAAAACCCGCCCCGTTCTGGGGCTTTGTAAATAGGAGAGAGATCATGCAGTCTGAAAAAATGTGCGTCGTGCTGCTGTTCGGCGGCATGTCCAGCGAGCACGAGGTCAGCCGTGTTTCGGTGGGCAACTTTGTCAACAACATCGACCGTGAAAAATACGAGGTGCTCACTGTAGGCATCACCAAGGAGGGCCGCTGGCTGTACACCGAGGCCAGCGCCGCCCAGATGGCCGATGGCAGCTGGGAAGAGCTGGCCGGCAACATGGCCTGCGTCATCAGCCCGGACCGTGCCGACCACGGCATGATCCTGTTTACCCCGGAAGGCCATGTGGAAAAGGTGCATGTGGACGTTGTGATCCCGGTGCTGCACGGCCTGTGGGGCGAGGACGGCACGGTGCAGGGCCTGCTGGAGCTGGCCGGTATCCCCTATGTGGGCTGCGGCGTGCTGGCAAGCGCCGTGTGCATGGATAAGGCAGTGGCTAACGCTCTGTTTGAAGCAAACGGTGTGCCCCACACCAAGTGGCTTGCCGCGAACCGCTGGGAGATCGAGTCCGATCTCGACGGTGTGTGCGAGGGCGTGGAACAAAAGCTGGGCTGGCCGGTGTTCGTGAAACCCGCCAATGCCGGTTCCAGTGTGGGCATCTCCAAAGTGAACAGCCGCGAGGAACTGAAAAAGGCCATCGACCTTGCACTGGAAAACGACCGCAAGGTGGTGTTTGAAGCCTTTGTGGACGGTCAGGAAGTGGAGTGTGCCGTGATCGGCTCCGACCCCGCCGTGGCCACCCGCCCGGGCGAGATCCTTGCCGGTGCCGAGTTTTACACCTACGACGATAAATACAAGAACGGCGTCAGCCAGACCGTGATCCCGGCCCATCTGCCGGAAGCAAAGCTGGATGAGGTCAAGACCTACGCCGCCATGGCCTACACGGCCCTGAACTGTGAGGGCCTTGCCCGCTGCGATTTCTTTGTGGAAAAGGGCACCGGCCGCGTGCTGATCAACGAGATCAACACCTTCCCCGGCTTTACTGCCATCAGCATGTACCCCAAACTGATGGAGCACGAGGGCCTGCCGGTGCCGGCCCTCATTGACCGGCTGATCGCGCTGGCTCTGGAAAGAAAGGAAAAGCAGCATGGATAACCGCCCCATCGGCGTATTCGACAGCGGCCTTGGCGGCCTGACCGGCGTGCGGGAGCTGCGCAAGCGTCTGCCCCATGAGGAGATCATCTATTTTGGCGATACCGGCCGCGTGCCCTACGGCAGCCGCAGCCCGGAGACCATTTTACAGTATGCACGGCAGGACATTGCATTTCTGCTTTCTAAAAATGTAAAATGCATTATGGCTGCCTGCGGCACCGTGTCCAGCACCTATCCGGCAGAGGAAGCCGCACGGCTGCCGGTGCCGTACCTTGGCGTGGTGGATGCCGCCGCCCGGGAAGCAGCCTTTGCTACCCGCAACCGCCGCATCGGCGTCATTGGCACGGCAGCGACCATCCGCTCCCGCAGCTACGAAAAGCTGCTGCGTCAGCTGGTGCCGGGCGTGGAGATCACGGCCCGTGCCTGCCCGCTGTTCGTGCCGCTGGTGGAAGCCGGCTATGTGGACCACAGCGAGGAGACCCGCCAGCAGGTGACGAAGCTTGTCATTGCCCAGTACCTGACCGAGGTGCGCAACGCCGGAGTGGATACCCTGATTCTGGGCTGCACCCACTATCCGCTGCTCAAGACCATGATTGGCGAGTTCATGGGCCAGAGCGTCACGCTGGTGGACCCGGCTAAGACTGCGGCCCATCATCTGGAACGGATGCTCTCGGAGCGCGGACTGAAAGCAGTGCAGGAGCAGGAGGGTCAGGCACATTTCTACGTGAGCGATGTGCCGGACAGCTTTGTGCAGACGGCGGATCTGTTTTTGGGCGAGTACAAGGGCGGCCCGGTGGACCAGATCGCCATTGACAAATATTGATAAGGAACGAAAACGTGAGCAAACCGTTGAAGGAAGATTATATCATCCGCATCAAGAGCCGCATCGAGCAGCATGTGGAGGAGCCGGTGGAGACCGACGAAAAGGAAGAATTCGTCGAACTGATGACCCGGGGCCAGTTTGTGCAGAAGGGCGACAGCTATTATATTACCTATAAAGAGACCGAGA
>CABQHF010000211.1 GCA_902463905.1 uncultured Faecalibacterium sp.
ATACCATGTGGGACGGCCCCTACGGCGACTGGGGCAGCCGCAAGTATCTGCTGGCCAGCCTCGACCAGAGCCTGCAGCGGCTGGGGCTGGACTATGTGGACATCTACTACCACCACCGCATGGACCCCAACACCCCGCTGGAAGAGACCATGGGTGCGCTGGCAACCGCCGTGCAGAGCGGCAAGGCCATCTACGCGGGCCTGTCCAACTACAACGGCGAAACGCTGGAAAAGGCCACGGTCATCCTGAATGAGCTGCATGTGCCCTTCGTCATCAACCAGAACCGCTACTCCATCTTTGACCGCACCATCGAGAAAAACGGCCTGAAGGAGACGGCGAACCGTCTGGGCAAGGGCATCATTGCATTCAGCCCGCTGGCACAGGGTCTGCTCACCGACCGGTACCTCCACGGCATCCCGGCCGACAGCCGGGTGCGCACCGACGGCCGGTTCCTGAAGGAGAGCGCCCTCACCGAGGAAAAGCTGGCGCAGATCCGCGCCCTGAACGAGATCGCCGCCGCCCGCGGCCAGACCCTGGCCGAGATGGCACTGGCCTGGATCCTGCAGGACGGGCAGGTGACCAGCGTGCTGATCGGCGCTTCCCGCCCGGAGCAGATTTTGGACAACATCAAGGCGCTGGACAACACCACCTTCACCGCCGAAGAGCTGGAAGCCATCGACAAGGCTTCCGGATACAGCAGGGAGTGAGTATATGGCAAAGACTGTCTGGATCACCGGCGCAAGCTCCGGCATTGGCCGGGAGTTTGCCCGCCGTTACGCGGCCATGGGCTGCCGTCTCATCCTCACCGCCCGCCGGGCTGACCGGCTGACGGCATTGGCAGAGGAGCTGAACGCCGCCCACGGCACCGTGTGCCGCATCCTGCCCGCCGACCTTGCCGACCGGGCGGACTGCGACCGCCTGTGCGGCGAGCTGGCAGGGGAACGCATCGACATCTTCATCAACAATGCGGGCTTCGGCGTCTGCGGCAGCCTGCTGGAAACCGACCCCGCCAGGGAAGAAGAGATGGTGCAGGTGAACGTGGCCGCCATGCGGCGGCTGTTCCAGTTCGCACTGTGCCGGATGCAGGCGCAGGGCGGCGGCACCATCCTGAATGTGGCGTCCTCGGCGGGGCTGCTGCCCGGCGGGCCCTACATGGCGGGCTACTATGCCAGCAAGGCCTATGTGGTCAGCCTGACCCGGGGCGCGGCCCAGGAGCTGCGGGAAAAACGCAGCCCGGTGTATGTCTGCGCCCTCTGCCCCGGCCCGGTGAACACCGAGTTCAATGACCGGGCCGGTGTGGTGTTTGCCCTCAAGGGCATCACGCCGCAGTTCTGCGTGGATGAAGCCATCCACGGCATGATGCACCACAAGACCATCATCGTTCCGTCGGCCTTTATGCGGGTGTGTACCTCCGCCCAGAAGCTGGTGCCTGCGCCATTGCTGATGCCCATCGTGGCCCGGCAGCAGAAAAAGAAACTGGGCTGACGGACAAAGCACACAAAGCCTCTGCGATGTTTTTGTGCACTGTGCCGGGCACAGGTAGGACGTCTGCCAAAATTAGGGCATTTGCAAGAAAAAACTTGTCAAAACGCGGGAAATCCGGGGAAATTGTAGGACAAAATGCCTTGACACTGCCCGCAAACCATGCTAACCTAGTATACAAGAGCAGTAGTGCGCCGGAAAGGGGACTGCACCTTTTCCGGAGGGGCACAGCTGCGCAGGATGTCCGCTTGCGTCCCCATGCGGGAGGACAAAAACAACTCTGAATCAGAAAAGGAGAGATCGCATCATGAAGATCGCAATCATCAACGAGAACAGCCAGGCCCCCAAGAACGGCATCATCGAAGCAGCCCTGAAGAAGGTCGTGGAGCCCATGGGCCATGAAGTGGTCAACTACGGCATGTACTCCGACGCTTCTCCCCGCCTGACCTATGTGCAGTGCGGCATTCTGGCTGCCATCCTGCTGAACAGCGGTGCCGCCGACTTCGTCATCACCGGCTGCGGCACCGGCGAGGGTGCCATGCTGGCCCTGAACAGCTTCCCCGGCGTGATCTGCGGCCATGTGGAGGATCCCGTGGATGCCTACACCTTTGCTCAGATCAACGACGGCAACGCCGTGTCTATGCCGTTTGCCAAGGGCTTCGGCTGGGGCGGTGAGCTGAACCTGGAGTACACCTTCGAGAAGCTGTTCGGCTTTGGCTTCGGCAACGGCTACCCTGCCGACCGCGTGGAGGCTGAGCAGAGCAACAAGAAGATCCTGGACGGCGTGCGCGCTGTGGCCTTCAAGCCCCTCATCGAGATCCTGAAGGGCATTGATCAGGATCTGCTGAAGGGTGCCATTGCCGGTGAGCACTTCCAGGAGCAGTTCTTTGCAGACTGCAAGGATCCTGAGCTGGCTGCCTACGTCAAGACTCTGCTGTAAGAGCCGGAGACGAGGACACCATGCAGGGACTGTATCAATTCAATGCAACCATCACCCACTTTCTGGAGGGCTTTCTGGAAACAGCGGTGCCCATGATCGCAGGTCTGGCCGAAGTGGTCGGCCTGTTCATCATCATCACCAGCCTGGCCAAAGCCAGTTACCACTATGTGCGGGCGACCTTTTTCAACGACCACCACGACTTCCATCATGAAATGAGCAGCGGCCTGACCACCGCGCTGGAATTTCTGATGTCGGCCGAGATCGCTAAGACCTTCCTGCTGCAGAATCTGGAATCCGTCGTGCCGCTGGCAGCCACCTTCGCGCTGCGCGCCATGATGAGCCTGCTGCTGCACTGGGAGATGGAGGGCGGCCACCGCCCGGCCAATGCCAAGGGCGAAGAGGCTGGAGAAAAGAAATAACGGCAAAAAACATTTGCCAAACTTTTGCGGTGCAGGGTGCATCGGCGTTGTGAAAAACGTAAAACCTGAAGATGAATACTTGACAGGTTTGCACAAAGGGTCTATACTCGTGCCATCGAAAGCAAAGGCGCTGACGGAAGCAATTCCGCCAGCGCCTTTTGTGTTTTCGGGTGGATCTTGCCTTCGGGGGAAATAGAGGGTCCTCTGAGGGAAATGCATCGTTCCTGCGTGCATCCGGTACGGGGAACGGCACACGGCCGCAGGGTCTGGTGCCCTGCGGCATCACACGACTTGTGGGGAGGTATGACTGTTATGTTCAGTTCCGTCAACACCTGTTGGACGCTGGTAGGTGCGTTCCTGGTCTACTTCATGCAGGCTGGTTTTGCCCTGTGTGAAGCCGGCTTCACCCGTGCAAAGAACACGGGCAACATCCTGATGAAAAACATGATGGACTTCTGCATCGGCACGCCGTGCTACTGGCTCGTCGGCTTCGGCCTGATGTTCGGCGGCACGGGTGCCCTGATCGGCGGCTTTGATCCGTTCATCCAGGGCGACTACAGCCACCTGGGTCTGGATATCCCGCTGTGGGTGTACATCGTGTTCCAGACTGTGTTCTGCGCTACGGCAGCCACCATCGTGTCCGGCTCCATGGCAGAGCGCACCAACTTCAAGGCCTACTGTGTGTACTCCGCCGCCATCTCGCTGGTGGTGTACCCCATCTGCGGCCACTGGATGT
>CABQHF010000212.1 GCA_902463905.1 uncultured Faecalibacterium sp.
GGCTGCGGTATTTTCGGGGCATAGCGCAGTTGGTAGCGCGCCTCGTTCGGGACGAGGAGGCCGTGGGTTCAAATCCCGCTGCTCCGACCAAAAAAAGACCAGCACACTTTGTGTGCTGGTCTTTTTTAATCTTCGCAGCGGGATTTGAAAGTGAGCGGCGGCGCAATGCGCCGCAGTCAAAGCCCCAGTGGGGCTTTGACTAGCTCACGGGTCCCAACGACTAGGAATGTCTACCAAGGTGACTACCGTTACACATTCGTGTGTCTGCTTTTTTGTTTGTCGGAGCCGGGATTTGAACAGGGCGGCCCTGCCGCAGGCAGGGTAAGTAATCAGCCCGGTGGGCTGTTGCTTAGCCCGCGGGTCCCACCCGGTAGGAATGTCTATCCGGGGAGAAGCTGTATCACATTCGTCTGTCAGGTCTTTTTTAATCTTCGCAGCGGGATTTGAAAGTGAGCGGCGGGGCAATAGCAACCCCTGCAAAATGCCCTCTGTCTCTTTTGGTCAAAGTGTGGTAGAATGATATCATCAAGTTACACAGGAGGCGCTTCCATGCTCAAACGACTGCGCACAGCCCACCCTATTTTGTACTGCATCCTTGCCGAGGTGATCTTTCTCGGTTCGCTGTTCCTCATCAGTCTGGTGCTGACCTTTGTGCTGGCCTTTGCCGGGGCAGATTTTTCTGCGCTGGATGAATATCTCCTCAATATCGTACAGGAGCTGGGCGGCGTAGTCGTGGCCTGGCTGCTGCTGCGCCGTACCGGGCGGCAAGGGCTGCTGGGCCGCCGCGGCAGCGGCTTTCTGAACGGTCTGCTGGTGGGCATGTACCCGCTGGTTTTCATCGGCTACTCGGCGGGCATCTCCCTGCTCTACGAACGGCCGGATACGCCGCTGCTCCCGGCGGGGCGAATCCTCAGCTTCCTGGTCTGCATGATGCTGGTGGGCGTGGCAGAGGAGTTTCTGTTCCGGGGCGTCATCGCGGAAACTTTGCTGGAATACTTCGGCACCAGCCGCGCCGGTGTCTGGAAAGCCTGCCTGCTGTCCGGCGCGCTGTTCGGCGCGGCCCACCTGACCAACCTGTTTGGCTCGGCACCCTTCGGCGTGCTGATGCAGTGCGCGTTCTCGGCTTCGCTGGGTGCGCTGTTTGCGGCCATCTACTTCCGCACCGGCAACATCTGGGTCACAGTGTTCCTGCACGGGACCATGGACATTACGTCCATGCTCATCGGCGGGCTGTACGGCACCACCACCCTCTCCGAGAGCGTGAGCAATTACGATGCGTCCATGCTGATGACGGTGGCCGTGTATCTGGTGCCCATGCTGTTTCTGCTGCGCAAAAAGAAGCTGCATGAGGTGCAGCTGTACTGGGGTGCCTACACACAAAAATGAGCGCTGCAGGCAAAAAAATCCTTGCAATCCGCTGCGCAATCTGGTATACTGTATCTGTTACCGTGGTACGGGGCTGGGAGTATGCCCGCTCACCGGGAAGACCGTTTCCCGCCGCTGTTCCATTGGCACATAAAATTTTATAAAGAGGTATGCAACTATGAACAAGCAGGAAGTTATGGCCAAAGTCGCTCTGACCGAGAAGGACACTGGCTCCCCCGAGGTTCAGGTCGCTCTGCTGACCGCTCACATCAACGAGCTGAACGAGCACCTGAAGAAGAACCCGAACGATCACCACAGCCGCCGTGGTCTGATGAAGATGGTTGGCCGCCGCCGCAATCTGCTGGCCTACCTCCAGAAGAAGGACATCGAGCGTTACCGTGCTCTGATCGCAACTCTGGGTCTGCGTAAGTAATTTAAACAGAGGGCAGGTACCGCAAAGGTACCTGCCTTTTGCTTTTGTATACAAATGGCAGCGGCTGCGTATTGCAGCAGTAAATCGAACGCC
Source organism: uncultured Faecalibacterium sp. (assembly GCA_902463905.1). Lineage (GTDB taxonomy): Bacteria > Bacillota > Clostridia > Oscillospirales > Ruminococcaceae > Faecalibacterium. Next base: position 1,892 of record CABQHF010000212.1, read on the forward strand.
TGTGCTTTTTGCAAGAGGGTACGGACGCTGGATTTATTGCTATGATGCGCGTGCCACCGCCTTTTGGATAGAAAGAAATCCGAAAAAACAAGGAGGCAGAAACAATGGCAATTGAATTTGGTTCCCGCAGAGAGACCTTTGAGAACTACAAGGTCTACGAAACCATGCTGGCAGGCCGCCCGTTCAAGGCTGAAATGGGCAAGATGTGCGGTCTGTCCAATGCCAGCGCGCTGATTCGCTACGGTGAGACCTGCGTGATGTGCAATGTCGTCATGAGCCCCAAGCCCCGCGAAGGCGTTGACTTCTTCCCGCTGAACGTGGAATACGAGGAGAAGCTGTACGCCGCCGGCCGCATTCCCGGCAGCTTCATGCGCCGTGAGGGCCGCCCCGGTGAGCGCGCCATCCTGACCAGCCGCGTGGTGGACCGCCCCATGCGCCCGCTGTTCCCCAAGGAAATGCGCAATGACGTGTGCATCACCATGACCGTCATGAGCCTGGACCCGGACTGCAGCCCGGAGATCGCCGGCATGATCGGCGCATCCCTGGTCACCGCTGTGTCTGACATCCCCTGGAACGGCCCCATCGGCGGCGTGCAGGTGGGCCTGGTGGACGGCCAGATCGTGCTGAACCCCACCCAGGAGCAGCGCAAGGTGAGCGACCTGGCCCTGACCGTGGCCGCTACCATGGACAAGATCGTGATGATCGAGGCCGGCGCCAACGAGGTGGACGAGGACACCATGCTGGATGCCATCAAGACGGCCCATGTGGAGATCAAGAAGATCATCGAGTTCATCAACCGTATCGTGGCCGAGCGTGGCAAGAAGAAGATCGACTTCCAGGTCGTGGGTCTGGATATGGATATGTTCCATGCCATCCAGAACAAGTATCTGGACGACTTCAAGGCTGCCATGGACACCGACGACAAGAACGTGCGTGACGCCGCTCTGCGCCCCATCCTGGACAAGATTGCCGAGGAGTACCCCGACCTGTCTGCTGCGGACCTGGATCTGGTGAGCTACAAGATGCAGAAGTTCGTTGTGCGCCGCTGGCTGCTGGACGAGGGCAAGCGCGTGGACGGCCGCGGTATCAATGAGATCCGCCCGCTGGCCGCCGAAGTGGGCATCCTGCCCCGCGTACACGGTTCCGGTATGTTTACCCGCGGCCAGACCCAGGTGCTGACCACCTGCACTCTGGGCGGCACCAAGGACAACCAGCTCATGGATGACCTGACCGACGAGCAGACCAAGCGCTATATCCACCACTACAACTTCCCGCCGTACTCGGTAGGCGAGGCCCGCGCACCCCGCAGCCCCGGCCGCCGCGAGATCGGCCACGGCGCTCTGGCAGAGCGTGCTCTGGTGCCCGTGCTGCCCTCTCTGGAAGAGTTCCCCTACACCATCCGCTGCGTGTCTGAGGTGCTGAGCTCCAACGGCTCCACCTCTCAGGCTTCTATCTGCGGCTCTACGCTGGCTCTGATGGACGCCGGTGTGCCCATCAAGGCACCCGTGGCCGGCATCTCCTGCGGCCTGATCACCGAGGGCGACCGCTGGATGACCATGCTGGACATCCAGGGCGTGGAGGACTTCCACGGCGATATGGACTTCAAGGTGGGCGGCACCCGCAAGGGCATCACCGCCATCCAGATGGATATCAAGATCGACGGCCTGACCT
>CABQHF010000213.1 GCA_902463905.1 uncultured Faecalibacterium sp.
GGCGGTCAGGGTCCAGCTGCAGGGGTACAGCAGGTACAGCGCCGGGATGGTGTGGACGGCAGCAAAGATGGTGTACACCCAGATCACACGGAACACGCAGGAACCCATCACCACGATGATGGTGGGCACCACGGTCTTGCCCAGCCCACGGGAGGCGGCGATGGTGCAGTCCATGAAGGCGGAGAGGCAGTAGGCAAAGGCCATGACGGCCACGCGCTTCATGCCGGCGTCGATGACGGCGCTCTCGGTGGTAAACAGGGCCAGGAACTGTCGGCCGAAGAAGAACAGCGCTCCGCCCAGCGCAAGGCCCACGCCGAAGGAGTAACCCAGGCTGATGAAGTAACTTTTCTTCACACGGTCGGGCTTACCGGCACCGTAGTTCTGGCTCATGAAGCTGGCGCAGGCCATGTAGAAGGCGGCCATGCAGTCGTAGATCATGTTGTCGGCGTTGGCGGCAGCGCTGTTGCCCTTGACCATGAGGGAGTCAAAGGAGTTGACGCCGGCCTGGATGAACAGGTTGGCGATGGCAAAAATGGCGTTCTGGAACCCGGCAGGCACCCCCAGGGCCAGGATGCTCTTGGTGGTGGCAGGGTCTAGATGCAGCTGGTGCACATCCAACGCGTAGCAGTCCTGCACGCGGGTCAGTGCCCGTAAGATCAGCCCGGCGGAAACGCACTGGGAGATGGCACTGGCCAGCGCCACGCCCACCACGCTGAGCTTGCACACGATGACGAAGAACAGATTCATCGCGATGTTCAGCGCGCCTGCGATGGACAGGTAGATCAGCGGCTTTTTGGTATCGCCAATGGAGCTGAACACCGCATTGCCGAAGTTGTACAGCGCCAGCGCCGGCATGCCCAGAAAATACACCCGCAGGTACAGGATGGCACCGGGCAGCAGGTCGTCCTTGGTGTTGAGCAGCCGCAGCATGGCAGGGGAGCCAAGGAGGCCGACGAACAGCAGCGCCACACCGGCGATCAGGCTGACGACGGCAGCGGAGTGCACCGTCTTTTCCACGTCGGCGGTGTGCCGTGCGCCGTAAAAGCGTGCCACCAGCACGTTGATGCCGTTGCTCAGGCCGATAAGGAAACCGGTGAACAGGGTGACCAGAATACTGGTGGAGCCCACGGCACCCAGCGCTGTGGAACCGGCAAACCGGCCCACGACCGCCACGTCCGACATGTTGAACAGCACCTGCAGCAGGTTGGACAGGGCCAGCGGCAGGCTGACCAGCAAAATCTGCCTGGCCAGCGGGCCTTCCGTCAGGGTTTTGGTAGTTGACTTCATATTCTCTTTTTCCTTTTCTGCTTCCAGACACCGTGCCCGCGCACACCGGGGCACAAGCTCTATTATAAGGCCGGGCGGCACTTTTGCAAGATGCTTTTCTCCCGTCTGCGAAAAAAAAATCAGAACACCCGTGAAAGAACGGGTGTTCTGATGGGGAGGAAAAAGACCGGGTCAGACAGCCAGCGGCAGCCCCAGCAGCACGCTGTAGCCGAACACCAGCACACAGAAAGGCACAAGCACCGGCATCGCCTTGGCGAACAGATCGCCCAGGGTGGTGCCGTAGTAATTGCAGGCCACAAAGGCGCACACATGGGTGGGCGAGATCTGCATGGCAGCCCATGCGATGCTCATCAGCAGCACGAGCAGGGCGATGCCGCCGCCCAGCGCCAGCCAGAGGGGCCGTTTCAGGCGGATGAGCAGAACAATCAGCAGGAAGATCAGCCCAAGACGACAGATCGCGCCGTATTCCATCTCAGCCGCCCAGTCTCTCACGCAGGGCGGTTTCCATCTGATCCAGCGCCTGCGTGAGCTGTGCGCGGGTACAGCCAAAGTTCAGGCGGACAAAACCGGGACAGCCAAAGTCCACACCGTTGTTGAAGTTGACCCCGGCCTTTTCGCGGAAAAAGCGCCACGGATCCTCGATGCCGGTCTCGCGGCAGTCGATCCATGCAAGGAAGGTCGCCTCGTTGTGGGTCACCTTCACGCCCGGCATTGCTGCGATGCGGTGTTCCATGTAATCGCGGTTGCCTTCCAGATGGTGCAGCAGAGCCTGCTTCCAGTCGGCGCATTCGTTGTAAGAAACCAGGAAGGCCTCCATGGCTTCCACATTGGGCACGGCGGCAAGGCCGGCGATATAGGCTTCGTATTTCTCGCGCAGAGCCTTGTTCGGGATGATGGCAAATGCCATGGGCAGTGCCGGGATGTTGTAGGTCTTTGCGCCGCTGGTCAGGGTGATGGAGTGCTCCCGTGCCCAGTCATCGGCCAGGAAATACGGGGTGTGCACGTTATCGTCAAAGATCAGCTCGCTGTGGATCTCGTCCGAGATCACGGTCAGCCCGTGGCGGCTGCAAAAATCAGACAGCCGGTTCAGCTCGGCCCGGCTGAACACCCGGCCCACCGGGTTGTGCGGGCTGCACAGGATGAAGGTGGTCACGCCCTCGGCGGCGTCGATGGCCTTTTCCATGGCGTCCAGATCCATCTCGTAGCGGCCCGCTTTATCCTGCCGCAGCGGCACTTCCAGCCGGGGCAGCTGGGTCTCGGCGGCCAGCTTGCGGATATGCGGGTACATGGGGGTGTTGTTCATGATGGTGCCGCCCAGCATCCGGCAGGCCATGTTGGCACCGGGCATCACGGCGGGCACCCAGACGATCCACTCCCTGGGTAGATCAAAATCGTACAGCCGCTTGTAGTAACTCACCACGCAGTCGTAGAATTTATCGGCCATGACCGGGTAGCCGTACACCGGGTGCTCCGCCCGGCGCACCAGCGCATCCACCACCTTCTGCGGGGCGGGCAGATCCATGTCGGCGACCCACATGGGGATGTAGTCGCCGCCCTGGTTGTCCCATTTGCCGCAGCCAGTGCCCTTGCGGGGCGGACAGGTATCAAAATTAAACATAAAAGGTCATCTCCCAATCAATTTTTCACATTCAGTGGCTCATGACACTGCGCAGGAATTGCTGCGTCTTTTCATGCTGCGGGTGCTCGAACAGCTGCTCCGGCGGAGCCGACTCGCAGATCTTGCCATCGGCAAAGAACATCACCCGGCCGGACACCTCGCGGGCAAACTTCATCTCGTGGGTTAAACGATTCCATGGTGGCCCTCCTTGTCCGTGGGATGCTGTTTTTATTATAACAAAAGGAAAAGCGGAAAAACAGGACGAACATTTCTGTTTGCTTTTTTTGTGCAGCTGTGCTATACTACTTAACACTGATAGAAATATCAGATACTGTGCGATCGTAGCTCAGCTGGATAGAGCGTTCGGCTCCGACCCGGAAGGCCAGAGGTTCGAATCCTCCCGGTCGCACCAAACAATGAAAATCCGAACCTTTTCTCAATAGGAGAAGGGTTCGGATTTTTTGTTTTCTTCGGAAAGCAAAATGAAGGCTCCTTCCCGACGACTGTGTGTCCAAAACCTTATCAGAAAAAACGTGTAACGAAAGTCATAACTGTAAAGGTGCCGTAAGGCAGAAAGGACACGATTATGAAGTACGATGAAAGAGCTTGCCATTTCAACATGGACACCGGCTGTGTGGAGCTGCTGCTCCGGGAT
>CABQHF010000214.1 GCA_902463905.1 uncultured Faecalibacterium sp.
CGCCGCCGCCCTGACGGCTCAGGGCCTCGCCCATGCCCTGCAGACGGGGCAGGCGGTAGCGCAGCAGAGCCAGTTCGGTCTGCAGTTTGCCCTCGTTGGTCACCGCACGGCTGCGGAAGATCTCCAGAATGAGCATGGTGCGGTCGATGACCTCCAGCCCGCCCAGCGCGGTGGAGATGTTGCGGATCTGGCTGCCGGTCAGCTCGCCGTCGAACACGGCGCATTCGGCCCCCAGCTCCTGCGCGGCAAGGCTGGCTTCCTCCAGCTTACCGCTGCCCAGCACGATGCCGGTCTCCGGGGTCTGGCGCTTCTGGCTGATCTGCGCCACGGCTTCCATATGGTTGGCCTCGCACAGGGCGGCCAGCTCGGCCAGACTGCGCTCACAGTCCCACAGGCCCTGGTCCAGCGCCAGCAGCACCACTTTGGTGGGCGGGGTCTCGGTCAGAATATCGTAAAGTTCGCTCAAAATAAGTCCTTTCTGTTATAAGAGCAACTAAAAATCTAATGAGTTGCTTCGCCCTCTCCGTCTTTGCTTCGCAAATCCACCTCCCCCAAAGGGGGAGGCAAGAATCGTTCCGGCAAGGCTCTTGGCTCTCCCTTTGGGAGAGCTGTCACCGAAGGTGACTGAGAGGGCGAGGATGTTCAAACACTTCTCTTGTCAGCAGATAGCTCCGGCATTCCACCGGGGTGCCGTCGAATTTGTGGTAGACCGTGTTGTGGTGGTACACAAAGCCTGCCTTTTCCATCACCCGGCCGCTGGCGGGGTTGGCGGCGGCATGGCCGCAGGCCAGCCAGCGGCTGTCCGTGCGGGTGAACCAGTACGCCACGACGGCGCGGAGAGCCTCGGTGGTGAAGCCTTTGTTCCACCACTTCCGGCCGATGCAGTAGCCCGGCTCCCAGACGCCGTCGGTCAGGTCCAGCCCCGGCCACTCAGTCTTTTGCTGAGGCTCCCCCGGCAGGGAATTGTACAGGCTGATGGAGCCGAACACCTGTCCGGTGGCCTTTTCCACCATGGCCCACTGGTAATAGTCCGGGTTGGGGTAGAGCAGTGCCCACGCGGCCAGCAGCTCCCGGGTTTCGGCGGGGCTTTTGTGGGGCTCCCAGCGCAGAAAGCGGGTCACCTCCGGGTCGCTGGCCCAGTTGGCGTACATCTGCGGTGCATCCTCCGGCAGCAGGCGGCGCAGGAGCAGCCGCGGCGTTTCGATGTCTTGTGTGCCGGCATGGCGCATGGCACATCCCTCCCTCATTCCATAAAGTATGCATAGGATAGCACAAAAACGGCGTTCCTGCAAGCGGCCGGGGCAGAAAACCCTTGACCGGACGCCCGTTCTGCATTAAACTGAAAGCCAAGTGCTTTTGTAGGAAAAGGAGAACCACCACCATGAGCGATGTACGCACGCTGCTGAAAAAACGCCCGCTGCTGTTCGACGGCGGTATGGGCACCTATTATAAAGGAGCCCCCGGCCGGGAATGTGAGCAGGCAAACCGGCTGGACCCGGAGGGCATCCGGGCGGTCCACCGCGCCTATCTGGCGGCGGGAGCCGATGCCATCAAGACGAATACCTTCGGCCTGCCCCGCATGGCGGCGGCTCAGGACCCGGAGTGGGAGGCACTGACCGACGCAGGCTGGAAGCTGGCCGCAGAGGCAGCGGCCGGGACGGATGCCGCCGTGTTTGCCGACCTTGGCCCCGCCCCGGACACCGAGGGCCTGTCGGCGGCCCAGGTGTACACGGCGGTGGTGCGGCGGTTTGCGGCCCTGGGGGCAAAGAACTACCTGTTTGAGACCCTGAGCAGCGACACCGGTGTTCTGGATGCCGTGCGCGCTCTGCGTGAGACGGTGCCGGATGCCTTTGTGCAGGTGTCCTTTGCGGTGCTGCCGGACGGCTACACCCGCGAGGGTCAGCACTGCCGGGCGCTGGTGCGCCGCATGGCGGACAGCGGCCTTGTGGATGCCGTGGGTCTGAACTGCGTGTCGGCACCGGGCGCCATGCGCACGCTGGTGCAGCAGCTGGGACAGGTGGGCATCCCACTGTCGGTCATGCCCAACGCCGGGTACCCGGTGGTCACCCGCACCCAGGTGCAGTACCGGGGCAAGCCGGACTATTTTGCCTCCGAGCTGGCCCGGCTGGCCGCTGAGGGGGTGCGCATCCTGGGCGGCTGCTGCGGCACCACCCCGGCCCACATCGCGGCCCTGCGCAAGGCACTGGATGCCCTGCCGGAGGGGCTGCCCATCGCCCCGGCGGCACAGATCTCCACCGTTTCCCGTCCGGAAGTGGAAACCGATGACGCCTTCCTGCGCAAGCTGCGGTCCGGCAAAAAGGTGATCGCCGTGGAGCTGGACTCCCCCAAGGACGCCGACCTGACCGCCTATCTGGAAGGGGCGCGCCGCCTGCAGGCTGCCGGCACCGACCTGATGACCGTGGCCGACTGCCCCATCGCACGGGCGCGCATGGATTCCTCGCTGGTGGCCTGCCGGGTGCACCGGGAGCTGGGCCTGCCCACCCTGCCCCACATGACCTGCCGCGACCGCAACCTGAACGCCACCAAGGCATTGCTGCTGGGCCTGTACGCCGAGGGCGTGCGGGAGGTGCTGGCCATCACCGGCGACCCCATCCCCTCCGCCGAGCGGGACGAGGTGAAGAGCGTGTATCAGTTCAACTCCCGCAAGCTGGCCCAGTACATCGTGTCGCTGGCCGGGGAGGGCCGGGAGATGCCCTCGCCCCTGACCGTGTTCGGCGCGCTGAACCTGAATGCCCGCAACTTTGACGTGGAGCTGCGCCGCGCCGTGGAAAAGCTGGAAAACGGCATGACTGGCTTCCTCACCCAGCCGGTGCTGTCGGAGCAGGCCGTGCAGAACCTGCAGCAGGCCCGGCAGACCCTTGGCCCGGAGGCAAAGATCCTGGCCGGCATCCTGCCGGTGGTGAGCCAGCGCAACGCCATCTTTATGGAAAACGAGGTCAACGGCATCCATGTGGACGCCGCCATCATCGACCGCTTTGCCGGGCTGGACCGTGCCGCCGGGGAGGAACTGGGCATCGAGATCTCGGTGCAGGCGGCAAAAGCGGCCCTGCCCTATGCGGATGGATTTTACCTGATGACCCCCTTCAACCGGGTGGCCCTGATGGAGCGGCTCATCGCCCGCCTGAAGGAAGAAGTAATAAAGGATTGACAAATCGCACAAAAAACGCTATATTCTTTCTATAAATGCAATGAGAAAGAGTGCGCGCTGTTTTTGCCGTTCAGAGAGCCGGAGCCCTGCTGCGAATCCGGTACGGCCGTGCGGTGTGCTGTCGCTTTTGAGCAGGAGCGGTGAGCTGGAAGGGTAGCCGCTCTCGGGCCGGTCCCACGTTATCGGGACAACAAGCGGCACGGGAAGCATTCCCGTGCAATTTGGGTGGTACCGCGGTTATGTTTTTACAAGCCGTCCCATGGAACGTTCCGTGGGGCGGCTTTTTGCGTCCCACTTCATCACAATTTTGGGAGGACACCATGAAAGAACTCGCAAAACAGTACGATCCCAGCCAGGTGGAAGACCGCATCTACCAGTTCTGGCTGG
>CABQHF010000215.1 GCA_902463905.1 uncultured Faecalibacterium sp.
CAGTAGCTTGGGACGGAAGCCTCCGTTACAGGGCAGGGGAGTGTTGGCTCTCCGTGAGAGGCTCTGCGTTCACAGCAGGGCAAGCAAGGTGGCACCGCAGAATCGTATTTTACCGATCCTGTCCTTGTGGATAACACACAGGGACAGGGTCGTTTTTCGTTGGAAAGACCCGTCCCGCAAAGGGAGCGGGTCTTTTTTATGCCGCCCGCTCCGGGAAAGGAGTTAACCACTATGAAAACCATGAACATGATCTCCCGCCGCAGCTTCCTGAAGGCCGCTATGGCAGCTTCCGCTGTTTCCGCGCTGGCTCTGACCGGCTGCGGCGGCGCAGCGTCTTCCACCGCCAGCACCGCATCCGGTGCAGCCGCTTCCTCCGAGGCCGCTTCCAGCGCCGTGTCCGGTGAGACCTTCAAGGTGGGTATCGTCAACTATGTGGATCATGCTTCCCTCAACCAGATCGTGGCCTCTGTGGAGAGCCGCCTGGACGAGCTGGGCAAGGAGAAGGGCGTCACCTTTGATTACGCCGACTACTACGCCAACGCACAGGCCGACCAGAGCAACCTGAACCAGATCGGTGCCGACCTGGTGGCCGATGGCGTGGACGTGATCGTGGCTGTGGCCACCCCCACCGCCGCCACTATGCTGGCCGCCGTGGAAGATACCGAGATCCCGGTGGTGTACTCCGCCGTCACCGATCCCGCCGCCGCAGGTTTTGACGGCGAGGAGAACATGACCGGCACCTCCGATGCCCTGAACACCGACGCCATCATGAACTTGATCCTGGCCACGAACCCGGACATCGACACCATCGGCCTGCTGTACGACCTGAGCCAGGATTCCTCCACACAGGCCATCGCAGACGCCAAGGCCTTCTGCGACGGGAAGGGCATTAAGTACATCGAGAAGAACGGCACCACCACCGCCGAGGTGCAGATGGCTGCCGAGGCACTGGTGGCCGCCGGTGTCAAAGCTGTGTTCACCCCCACCGACAACACCATCATGACCGCGGAGCTGTCCATCTACGAGACCTTCACTGAGGCCGGCGTGCAGCACTTTACCGGTGCTGACAGCTTTGCCCTGAACGGTGCCTTTGTGGGTTACGGCGTGGATTACGTCCAGCTGGGCGAGGCCACCGCCGACATGGTGGCCGAGATCCTGTGCGACGGCAAGAGCGCCTCCGAGATGCCCTACCAGACCTTCGACAACGGCATCGTGACCATCAACACCGAGACGGCCGCCGCCCTGGGCTATGAGGGCGACAAGCTGGATGCCCTGAAGGAAGCCTTCAAGCCCTACTGCACCGAGATCGTGGAAGTGACCACCACAGAGAACTTCTCTTAATATGCCTTGAACTGAAAAGCAACCTCGCCCTCTCAGTCATTGCTTCGCAATGTCAGCTCTCCCAAAGGGAGAGCCTTTGGCAGAACCGGGAACATGACCGCAATGCCAAGGCCTCTCACGCTGGGAGAGGTGGAACGGCGTGAGCCGTGACGGAGAGGGCGAGGCCGTGTAAAAATAACCGTATTTTAAAGGAGCACACACATGCTGGCGAGTATCTTTTCGCTCAACGTCATCCAGACCGCGCTGGAGCTTGGCTGTATCTACGCTCTGGTGGCGCTGGCACTGTTTCTGAGCTATTCCATCCTGAACATCGCAGACCTGTCCACCGACGGCTGCTTTACCCTGGGCTGTGCTGTGGCCTGCCAGGTGGCACTGACCGGCCACCCGATTCTGGCCCTGGTGGCTGCCATGGGGGCAGGGGTGTGCTCCGGCTTTGTCACCGCATTTTTGCAGACGCGCCTTGGTGTGGAGAGCATCATGGCGGGCATCATCGTCAATACCGGTCTGTACACCATCAACCTGGCGGCCATGGGCTTTTCTTCCACCATGTCGCTGGTCAAGACCGAGACCATCTTCTCAATGGCCAAGAAATCGCTGGGCTTCCTGGGCAGCTGGTACAAACTGGTGCTGGTGGGTGTGATCATTGCCCTGGCCTGCGCAGCCATGCTGGGCTTCCTGGGCACCCGGCTGGGCCTGTCCATCCGTGCCACCGGCGACAACACCGCCATGGTGCGGGCTTCCAGCATCAACCCGGCCTTTACCATCACCGTGGGCCTGTGCGTGTCCGGCGCGCTGTGTGCGCTGTCCGGCGGCCTGCTGGCTCAGTACCAGAAGAGCTGCGACATCAACGTGGGCACCGGCATGGTCACCATTGCGCTGGCGTCTCTGATCATCGGCGAGACCCTCATCGGCAAGCGCACCATGTTGCGCCGCATCCTGGGCGTGGTGTTCGGCAGCTGCCTGTACCGCTTTATCGTGGCCGTGGCCCTGCGCTTCAATGTGCCGGCCGCCGCCATGAAGCTGGTGTCGGCCATCATCGTGGCCGTGGCCATCTCGATGCCGGCCATCCGGGAGCATTTTGCCTTTGAAAAGCGCAAGCATGACGCCCGCGCCCGCCGCGCTGTGACCGCAAAGGAGGGAAAGTAAGATGGAAATGCTGCAGTTGAACGACCTGCATAAGACCTTCAACCCCGGCACTGTGAACGAAAAAGTGGCGCTGAACGGGGTGAGCCTCCACATGGAAGCCGGTGACTTTGCCACTATCGTGGGCTCCAACGGTGCCGGTAAATCCACTCTGTTCAACGCCATCACTGGCGGTTTCATCGCCGACGAGGGCAGCATCGTGCTGGGCGGGCAGGACATCACCTTTGAGCCGGAACACCAGCGCAGCAAGGTCATCGGCCACCTGTTCCAGGATCCCCTCAAGGGCACGGCACCCAACATGACCATTGAGGAAAACCTTGCCCTGGCCTACCTGCGTGCAGGCACCGCGCCCCACGCCATTTTCTCCCGCATCTCCCGCAAGGACAAGGAACTGTTCCGGGAAAAGCTGTCGTTGCTGGACATGGGCCTTGAGGATCGCATGAAGCAGCCGGTGGGCCTGCTGTCCGGCGGCCAGCGTCAGGCGCTGACCTTGCTCATGGCCACGCTGGTCACCCCCCAACTGCTGCTGCTGGATGAGCACACCGCCGCCCTGGACCCTGCCACTGCCGAAAAGGTGCTGGCCTTGACCCAGAGCATCGTGGCCGAAAAGAAGATCACCTGCCTGATGGTCACCCACAATATGCACCAGGCACTGGAGCTGGGCAACCGCACCCTGATGATGGATGCGGGCCGCATCGTGTTCGATGTGCAGGGCGAAGAGCGCAGCCGGATGACCGTGGATGACCTGCTGGAAAAGTTCCGGGAAAACGCTGGCAAAAATCTGGACAACGACCGCATCCTGCTGAGCAAGGTAGAATAGTAAAAGGCGGTCTTTCCCAAGCAACGCAAAAAAGCTCCCCTCCGTGGATCACACAGAGGGGAGCTTTTTGGTCAGAAATTACTGAACGTACTCAACAGTGTACTCGAAGCCATACTCTTCCTGCAGCTTCTTCACAGCAGGCTCGCAGTCCTCAATGAAGGTGGGAGCGTAGACGGAAGCACCGTTGTGGGCCTTCTTGTAGTCCTCCACGATCTGCTGCAGCTTTGCCCAGCCCT
>CABQHF010000216.1 GCA_902463905.1 uncultured Faecalibacterium sp.
TTGCCATCTACGGCGGCATCATCGGCGGCTTTCTGTTCGGCGGGCTGGCCTGCAAGTGGCGCAAGGTGCCGGTTCTGCCCATGTTCGACCTGACCGCCATGGGCTTTCTCGTCGGGCAGTGCTGCGGCCGCTGGGGCAACTTCTTCAACCAGGAGGCCTTTGGCTGCAACACCACCCTGCCCTGGGGCATGTACAGTGAGGGCACCCGCTCTTACCTGATGGGCAGCACGGTTACCGTGCAGAACGGTGTGACCATCGACCCCAACCTGCCGGTGCACCCCACCTTCCTGTATGAAAGCATCTGGTGCCTGGTGGGTTTCATCCTGCTGTTCCGGTACATCAAAAAGCGGAAATTTAACGGCGACATCACCTTGCGGTACCTCATCTGGTACGGCGCAGGCCGCTTCTGGATCGAAGCGCTGCGCACCGACAGCCTGATGCTGGTGCCCTCCATCGGCCTGCGGGTGTCCCAGCTGCTGGCCGGCATCGCTGTGGTAGCCGGTGTGGCGGCAGAAATTTACTTCACCCGCAAATTCAAGGGCAAACCGCTGATGGTGCCGCTGGCCATGACGGCAGAGAACAAGGCCGCCATGAAGAAACTGGACGGCCCCATCGCCTTTGCGGGTGCCGGCACCCAGCTGCCGGCCAGCGCCTCCCGCAAGGAGTTCGTGGAAAAGACCGAGCGCTACAACGCAGAGGTGAAACAGAAGCTGGAAGAACAGCAGAAGAACCACTGAACGTGAAATCTTGTGAGCCGCAGAGCAGGCAGGTGCTTGTTCTGTGGCTCTTTTTGGTGTATAATATAGCCACAGACGAAGTGAGGTGAACTGTATGCAGATCATTCCGATGCGTGAACTGAAAAATACCGTGGAGATCGAGCGCCGCTGCGCCGAGGAAAACGGCCCGGTGTTCGTCACCAAAAACGGCTATGGCCGCCTTGTGGTCATGGATATCGACTACTATGACCGGACCATGAAAGAGATGGAAGAGGCAAAACTTATCATGGAGGGCCTGCGGGATGTGGAACAGGGCCGTACCGTGGACGGTGAAACGTTCATGAAAGAATTGGGGGCAAAGTATGGGCTTTGAGTACGGCTATCGCTTTGCCCGGCAGGCCGCGGCAGATGTGACAGGAATCGTAGATTATCTGGCAGGAGATCTGGCAAACCCGACGGCAGCGGCTTCCTTTAAAAAGAGCCTGATGGAATGTCTGGATACACTGCGGATGTTTCCGCAGAGCGGCAGCCTGGTGCAGAATGGTTATGTTCCGCAGACAGGGATCCGGGAAAAACTGGTTGGAAATTATATCCTGTTTTACCAGACGAATGCGGAAACCCGGACGGTCTACATCCTTCGGGTGGTGCATGGAAGCCGGGATTTGGATCGTGTCGTAAAAAATCTCACATAAAGCGGAAATTTCCTCTTGCATTCCGGACGCTTTTTTGCTATAATATTCTAGCCGCGTGGTGTGGGCGCCTGAAATGACCCCCGTAGGGGCCTGCCTTTACGACCAGCGAGTACAACGAAAAGGAATGAACAAAATGTACGCAATCATTGTTACCGGCGGTAAGCAGTACCGCGTGGAGCAGGGCGACATCGTCTACATCGAAAAGCTGGACGTTGAGGCCGACTCCGAAGTGAAGTTTGATCAGGTTCTCGCTATTGGCGAGGAGGGTTCGGTCAAGGTTGGCGCTCCTGTTGTTGAGGGTGCTACCGTTTCTGCCAAGGTCATCAAGAATGGCAAGGGCAAGAAGCTGAACATCATCACCTATCGCGCAAAGAAGCACAGTGCTCGCCGTATGGGCCATCGTCAGCCCTACACCAAGGTTGAGATCACTGCGATCAACGGCTAAGGAGGTAAATTACAATGGCACATAAAAAGGGCGTAGGCAGCACCAAGAACGGCCGCGATTCCGCAGCACAGCGTCTGGGCACCAAGCGTGCAGACGGTCAGTTCGTTCTGGCCGGCAACATCCTGGTTCGTCAGCGTGGCACCCACATCATGCCGGGTGAGAACGTTGGCAAGGGCAGCGATGACACCCTGTTTGCTCTGGTGGACGGCACCGTCCGTTTTGAGCGCGTGGGCAAGAACGGCAAGAAGTGCAGCGTCAAGCAGTAACTTCTTTCTGAATAACTGCAACCGCAGAGCCGGACCGTTTTGGCCCGGCTCTTTTTGATGAAGAATGACCCTTGCCCTCTCAGTCGCTGACGCGACAGCTCCCCCAAAGGGGGAGCCCTTGGCAAAATGACAAGCTCTGTGTGGACTGCCAAGGCCTCTCCCGTTGGGAGAGGTGGCATTGCGCGAGCAATGACGGAGAGGGCGAGGACGTTACGAAAACACACAACATGAAGGAGGGGCTGTATGGCAGCACAAACCAACTTTATCGACATCGCCACGATATGGCTCCACGCGGGCAAGGGCGGCGACGGCGCAGTGAGCTTCCATCGTGAGAAGTTCGTGGCCGCAGGCGGCCCGGACGGCGGCGACGGCGGCCGCGGCGGCGACATCATTTTTGTGGTGGACGACCACCTGAGCACCCTGATGGACTTCCGCTATAAGCGCAAGTATGTGGCCCCGGAGGGCGGCAAGGGCGGCGCAAGCCTGTGCCACGGCAAGAACGCCGAGAACCTTGTCATCAAGGTGCCGCTGGGCACCGTGATCAAGGACGCCGAGAGCGGCCTGGTCATCGCGGACCTGTCGGACCACACCCCGGTCACCATCGCCAAGGGCGGCCGCGGCGGCTACGGCAACGCACATTTTGCCACCCCCACCCGCCAGATCCCCAAGTTTGCCAAGCCCGGCATGCCCGGTGAGGACATCCAGGTGACGCTGGAGCTGAAACTGATCGCGGATGTGGGCCTGATCGGCTTCCCCAATGTGGGCAAGTCCACCCTCATCTCCACCATCAGCGCGGCAAAGCCCAAGATCGCAAACTACCACTTTACCACCCTTGTGCCCACGCTGGGCGTTGTGTCGGTGGGCGAGGGCGCAAGCTTTGTCTGCGCCGACATCCCCGGCCTGATCGAGGGTGCCAGCGAGGGCATCGGCCTGGGCCACGACTTTTTGCGCCATGTGGAGCGCTGCCGCCTGCTGCTGCATGTGGTGGACGTTTCCGGCAGCGAGTGCCGCGAGCCGGTGGAGGACTTTGAGAAGATCAACGAAGAGCTGGCAAAGTTCAGCCCCGAGCTGGCAAAGCGCCCCCAGATCGTGGTGGGCAACAAGTGCGATCTGGCCACCGAGGAGCAGATCGAAGCGTTCCGCACCTATGTGGAGGGCAAGGGCCTGACCTTCGTGCCCATCTCCGCCGCCACCATGCAGGGCGTGCGGGAACTGCCGGGTCTGGTGTACAACCGCCTGAAGGACATCCCGCCGGTGCCGGTGTTCACCCCCGAGTACAAGAAGCCGGAGCCCAAGGCCAACGACCGCGCCTTTACCATCAAGCGGATGGAAGCCCATGTGTGGAGCGTGGAAGCTCCGTGGCTGGAGTATATTCTGGCCGGCAGCAACGTGGACGACTACGAGAGCCTGC
>CABQHF010000217.1 GCA_902463905.1 uncultured Faecalibacterium sp.
CGGGGATATCGGTGACCACCCGTTCCAGCACCTGATCCACGTTCAGGCCGGTCTTAGCGGAGACGCGGGGTGCGTCCAGGCAGGGCAGGCCGATCACGTCCTCCACTTCCTGCGCCACTTCGTCCGGGTGGGCACTGGGCAGGTCAATCTTGTTCAGGATGGGCACCAGCTCCAGATCATGCTCCAGCGCCATGTAGGTATTGGCCAGGGTCTGGGCCTCCACGCCCTGGGTGGCGTCCACCACCAGGATGGCACCCTCGCAGGCGGCCAGGCTGCGGCTCACCTCGTAGGCAAAGTCCACATGGCCCGGGGTGTCGATGAGGTTGAACTCGTAGGTCTTGCCGTCCTTGGCGGTGTAGTTCATGGTCACGGCGCGGGCCTTGATGGTGATGCCGCGCTCGCGCTCGATGTCCATATTATCGAGGATCTGGTCCTCCATGGTGCGCTCGTCCACGCTCTTGGTCAGCTCCAGGATGCGGTCCGACAGGGTGGACTTGCCGTGGTCGATGTGGGCGATGATGCAGAAGTTGCGGATATTGTCTCTTGCCATGTAGTTCCTCCGGGCAGCTTTATGCTTCTAAGATCCAGTCCTCCACAGCCACGATCTGTCCGTGGTCGCGGTAGACGCGGGGCACGCGGCGGGACACGCCGCACAGGACTTCATAGGAAATGGTGTCGGTTTTGCGGGCGATGGTCTCGGCGGTGTCGCTCACGGTGCCGCCCCACAGGATGGCTTCGTCGTCCTCGCGTACCTCCGGCACATCGGTCACGTCCACCATCATCTGGTCCATGCACACCCGGCCCAGCACCGGGCAGGCTACGCCGTGAATTTCCACGACGCCCTTGCCGCAGCTCAGTTGGCGGGGGTAGCCGTCGGCGTAGCCGGTGCACAGGGTGGCCACCTTGGTGGGCTTTTCGGCGGTGAAACGGCGGCCGTAGCTGGCACACTGGCCGGGCTGCATCTCCTTGATCATGCTCACCACGGTCTTGAGGGTCATCACCGGGCGGAAACAGCCAAAGCGCACCTCGTCGCTGGGGTCGTAGCCGTACAGGATGATGCCGGGGCGGGCCATGCAGCGCTCTCTGGGCAGGCCTTCGGGCCAGTCCGGATGCAGCATCACACCGGCAGAGTTGTCGCAGTGCACGAGCTGCGGCTCCTGCCCGGCGTCCTTCAGGGCATGGAAAGCCCGAACGAACAGGCGGTGCTGCTCTGCGGTGTAGGCGATGTTGTCCTCGCTGACGTCATCGGCCACCGAGAAATGCTGGAACAGGCCGGTCATCTCCAGGCCGGGCAGGGCACAGACTGAGAGCATCTCCCGGATGGCGGCGTCGAAATCGGTGCGCAGGGCAAAGCCGATGCGGCCCATGCCGGTGTCGGCCTTCAGGTGGATCTGCACCCGGCCCCCGGCGGCCACGGCGGCATCGCTCAGGGCCTTTGCCTGTGCCACCGAGTAGCAGGCCACCGTGATGTGGTTCTGGATCAGAGCCGCTGCATAGCCGGGCTGCACATGGCCCAGCACCAGAATGGGCAGGGTCAGGCCGCCCTTGCGCAGCTGCACGGCCTCGGTCAGGCAGCTCACCGCCAGCCAGGCGGCACCCTCTTCCGCAAAGACGCGGGCGCACTGCACCGCGCCGTGGCCGTAGCTGTCGGCCTTGACCACCGCGCACAGCGGCAGGGCACCGGCACGGGCCTTGACCGTGCGGAAATTATGGCGGAGGGCTTCGAGGTCGATCTCGGCCCAGACATGTTTTTCAAAAGGCTGCGTCTGCATTATGATCCATCCTTCTTTGTTGTTGGAGTAAAATTGTTGCGCCCGATGTGAACGGGCCGCCAGCCGTCAATGCCGCTTTCCTGCAGGGCGTGCAGCGTCTTTTGCCGGAAGGCGTGGTCGGTGCGGCAGCGCTCCCGGACGAACTCCTTGGTCTGCTCCCGCACGGTCACGCCGTCGGCGGGGCAGCGGCTCTTGACGATGGGCAGGCCCTCCTCCCGCACGGCACACTGCACCTCGTACTCGGGGGCCAGCAGCATGGGGCGGATGAGGGTCAGATCCCGCTGGGAAAGATAGGTGACCGGCGAGAAGCAGCCGATGCGGCCTTCCCGCCAGAGGTTCATGTAAAAGGTCTCCACCGCGTCGTCCAGGTGGTGCCCCAGCGCCACCTTGTTGCAGCCCAGCTCCTGGGCGGCGGTGTGCAAAGCACCCCGGCGCAGCTTGGCGCAGAGGGAACAGGGGTTCTTTTCCTGCCGGTACTCAAACACGATAGGGCCAATCTCGGTGCGGCGGATCTCGTAGGGCACGCCGTACCGGGCAAACAGCGCCTGCAGGGCGGTGTAGTCCATGGGCTGATGGTCGAACTGAGGATCCAGTGTGACGGCCACTACTTCATAGTCAAAGCCGATGTACTGCCGCAGCATGGCAAGCCCCACGGTCAGGGCCACGCTGTCCTTGCCGCCGGACACGCCCACCATCACCCGGTCGCCGGGGGAGAGCATCTCGTAATCCTGCACGGCTTTGCGCATCAGGCCGCAGAGCCGCTGCATGGCGCGCTGCTCGCTCATGAAAGGCTCACGCTTTCCACCAGATTGACGATATCATTGATGGAGGCCAGCTTGGTCAGGGCCGAAACATAGACCACATCGCCGCTGTCGTAGGTGATGGTGGCCAGCACGGCATAATAGGTCTGGATATCGCAACGCACGGCAGTGACCTCGGCCCCTTCCACCGTGATGTTGGCGGTGCGGGGCTTGATGATGCCGTAAGCCTGCTTCAGGTCCTTCTCAGAATCGTCGATGAAGTCCGGGTAGGTGTCGGCGGTGCCGCGCTGCAGCAGTACGGCCTGATAATCCTCCGCGCCGTCAGCCGAGTCGGCCGTCGCCAGCTCCAGCACGGTTCCAAGGGTGGCGTCCTCGGTCATCTGGCAGACATTCCAGATGCTGCTGTCGTAATACACCGAAACTCCGTTGGTGCCGGTGTAGTGGGTGTCGGGGTTGGCGGGGGTCTGCCGGTTGACCAACAGGGTGAGGATGATGTAAGCCACGATGCCCAGACAGATGAAGATAGCCATGGCGGCCAGCAGCTTGGAGGTGCGGCGCTGGGCGGCGGTGTTGTGGTCGATGTCGTGTGGCATGAAAAGTTCTCCTTTTGTAAGCGGTGCAGCGCAAAGCTGCCCATATCCTTTATAGTATAACACAACCGCAGGCAAAATTGTAGCGGGCAGGTGCGGAAAATATGCAGCAGCGCGGAAAACTTTTTTGAAAAATCAAAAGTTTGAATTTGCGAGTATTCGAGAGAAAACGAGAGATTTTAAGAGGGTAGAAAAAATTCACCGAAAAAATCAAAAAATGCTGTTGACAGGCACCTTTTTCTGTTGTATACTGACACTCGCGCCCCACAAAGGCGCCTGAAAGCTACAAAGAGTTTGATCAGGAGGAAATAGATATGAGCACTACTCTCGTAAAGCCCGCTGAAGTCGAGCGCAAGTGGTATCTGCTCGACGCTGCCGGCAAGAGCCTGGGCCACGTCGCTGCTGA
>CABQHF010000218.1 GCA_902463905.1 uncultured Faecalibacterium sp.
TCACCGTGATGCCGCTGGGGCCTTCTTCTTTGGCCAGTGCCTTGGTCAGGCCGATCAGGCCCGCCTTGGCGGCAGAATAATGCACTTCACAGCTGCCGCCGGTCTGGCCCCACATACTGCTCACCGTCAGGATGCGGCCCGCCTTGCGGCGGATCATGCCCGGCAAAGCCACCTGGCACAGATGGAACGCACCGGTCAGGTTCACGTCCAGCATGTGCTGCCACTCTTCCGGCGTGATGTCGGTAAACAGCTTCTGCTGCGCGATGCCGGCGTTGCTCACCAGCACATCCACGCGGCCCAGCGCCTGTTCCGCCGCACGGAACGCCAGCTCGCAGCTGGCCCGGCTGGCCACATCGCACTGCACCGCCGTGATGCCCGGCAGCTCCGCTTCCAGCGCGGCCGCCGCCTCGGCATTGCTGTGGTACAGCACCGCCACGCGGTAGCCCGCCGCATAAAAGGCCCGGGCCGCTGCAGCACCGATGCCCCGGTCGCCGCCGGAGATCAGCACTGTGCGGCCGTTTGCAGGCGCAGCCGTGCTCCGGGACTGCGGCTCCGGCTCTGCTGCGGGCGGCGTTGCAGGGGCCGGTTCCGGCTCCACCGTTTCCGCCGGAGCGGCATTGCGCGGCTCCAGCACCCGGGTGGGTTCCTCCGGCGGGGTCACCGTTGGCGCGTCCTCCGCCACCTGGGCCGGGGCAGCGGGTGCCTTTTCCGGCTCATACACCGGCTCTTCCTCCGGTGCATCAAAGGTCAGTTCAAACTTGTCTTCGTACAAGAGTACTGCCCTCCTGTCGTGTTCTCTGCAGGGTGCAGCTGCACCCTGCAGGAGGGATCTGCGTCCCATCTCCCGGCAGAGCAGCGCTCTGTTACACTTTTCCGGTCAAGTCCGGTCCTGCGGCGTGCCCGCCGGGCTGTGTAGATGGGTTTCGACAAGATTCCATTGAATAATATAGCACAATTTGCCGAAAAAAGAAAGTGGAAGCTGCTTACTTTTCCACGCAGCTTCCACTTTTTTACGGTTTCTTCATATTCCCGGCGGGCGGTGCGGGCCGTTTCCACTTCGGCCGGGCGGCCAGCCGCACCCGCAGATCCCTGAAAAACGCCTGCAGCAGTTCCCCGGCCTCCTCGGCCCGCAGGCCCTGCTCCACCACCGGGTGATGGTTGAACGGCAGGGCAAACAGGTCGGTCACGCTGCCGCAGCACCCGGCCTTGGCATCGGCGGCGCCGTATACCACCCGCCGGATGCGGCTGTTCAGGATGGCCCCGGCGCACATAGGGCATGGCTCCAGCGTAACGAACAGTTCACACTCCCACAACCGCCAGCCGCCCAGCGCCTTGCAGGCCGCGTCGATGGCCAGCAGCTCGGCGTGGTGCAGGGCATTCTTTTCCGTCTCGCGGGTATTGTAGGCCGCCGCCACGATCTCGCCGTTGCGGGCCACCACGGCCCCCACCGGCACCTCACCCAGCGCAGCGGCCTTGCGCGCTTCTTCCAGCGCGGCTCCCATCAGTTCAAAGTCGGTCATGCGTTCTCCTTTTATCCTGCGGCAAACACCAGCAGATTATTCAATGTATGCAGCACCCAGCCCGGCCATACGCGGCCGGTGCGCTGCCGGATCGCCCCCAGCACAGCGCCCAGCACCAGCGCATAGGCGATACCGGCGGCTCCGCCGTGCTGCGCTGCAAACAGGGCTGCCTGCACACACACCGCCGCCTGCGGCCCCAGCGGCTGCAGCAGCCCCTGCACCGCGCCCCGGAACACCAGCTCTTCGGCCAGCGGAGCCGCGATGCAGTGCAACGCAAAGCTCTGCCCGGCTGCGCTCAGGGGCAAAACGGCACACAACGCCGCCAGCAGACGCCCCGCCAGCAGGTAGGCCAGGGCGCAGCCAAAGGCTGAAAGCAGGGCTGCAGCCCTGTTCTGCGGTTTCTGCATGGCCCCGTCCCCCCTTCTGCCCGTGCGATCATCTGGCCTATCTTATCACAGCAGGCCGCCCGTGTGCAAGTATTTTGCGTTCTGCCGCGCCAAATTTCGCTCAAGCAATTGACTTTTCCGGTCGGGTTCTGGTATAATGCTACACAACGTTTTTATCAAAAACGTTGTGTAGCAGATTTAACCGGAGACCCGGAGGTATTTTATGATCCGCATTCTCACCGATTCCGCGTCCGACATCCTGCCCGATGAGGCAGCGCAGCTGGGCGTGACCGTGATCCCTCTGAATGTGACTTTGGAGGACGGCACCGTGCTGCGGGACGGCATCGACAAGACTCCCAGCGAATATTACGCTCTTTTAAAGGAGTGCCGCAAGCTCCCCACCACCAGCCAGCCCAGCCCGGAGCAGTTCGAGCGGCTGTATCTGGACGCCGCTGCCGCCGGGGACGAGGTGCTGGGCATCTTTTTGTCCGATGCGCTGTCCGGCACCGGCCAGTGCGCCAGACTTGCCGCCGACCTTGCCAACGTGGACAATGTGGTGTTCGTGAACACCGAGAACGTCTGTCTGGGGCAGTCCTTGCTGGTGCGGCTGGCTGTGCAGCTGCGGGACGCCGGCAAGACGATCACCCAGATCGCCGCCGATCTGGAAAAGGCCAAGCAGCACCTGCATCTGGTAGCCGCCGTGGACGATCTGAAGTACCTGCGCAAGGGCGGGCGTCTGTCCGCCGCCGTGGCTGTGGCAGGCGGTGTGCTGGGCATCAAGCCCATCCTCGCCGTTCTGGAGGGCAAGGTAGCGCTGGCCGGTAAGGCACGCGGTCTGCCCGGCGTGTATGTGGCGCTGTTCAAGAAGATCGACGAGATGGGCGGCATCCACCCGGACTACACCCCGCTGCTGGGCTACACCGTCAACCCCCGGGAGCTGCAGCCGCTGCTGACCTACCTGCAGGACAACCTGCATCTGGATGCACCGCTGGTGCGCCAGATCGGCTGCGTCATCGGCACCCACACCGGCCCCGGCGCCTTCGGCATCGCGTTCTTTGATAAAGAACTGGTGCTGGAATAAAACCTATGAAAGCTAAAACAAGTCGGACAGCCCGCGGGCTGCCCGACTTGTTTTTTAAATATCCTTACAGCACCGCGTCCGAGATGAGCTTGCCCAGCAACAGCACCAGCACCACCAGCATCATGGGGCGGATGAAGCGGGCGCCCTTTTTCAGGGCGAAGTGCGAGCCCAGCAGGTTGCCCAGAATGTTGCTGATGGCACAGGGGATGCCGATGTGGAACACCACCAGACCGTTCATCAGGTAGGTGAACAGGCTGGCGTAGTTGCTGGCCAGATTGAGCACCTTGCCGTTGCCGTTGGCGGTGCGCAGGTCAAAGCCCATCAGGGTGGTAAAGGCAATGATGGCAAAGGTGCCGGTGCCCGGGCCCACGATGCCGTCGTACAGGCCGATGCCAAAGCCGATGGCCAGCGCCAGCAAAAACTTTTTTAAGTCCAGCGTGCCGTCATCCCGGTTCTCGTCCGGCAGGTTGCGCTGCCACAGAATGATGACCGCCGCCACCGGCAGGATGATGAACATCATGGTGCGCAGCATCTCGT
>CABQHF010000219.1 GCA_902463905.1 uncultured Faecalibacterium sp.
GCTTTTCGATGCCGGCCAGATACTCCTGCTCCTCCGGGGCGCAGAAGCTGACGGCGGTGCCGTCGGCTCCGGCACGGGCCGTGCGGCCAATGCGGTGCACATAGGTCTCCGGTACCTCGGGCAGGTCGTAGTTGAACACATGCGACAGCTCGCTGATGTCGATGCCGCGGGCGGCGATGTCGGTGGCCACCAGTACCCTGGTCTTACCGGCCTTGAAGTCCTCCAGTGCGGTCACGCGGGCGGTCTGGCTCTTGTTGCCGTGGATGGCCGCCGCCGGGATGCCCTGTTTGGTGAGGTCTCTTGCGATCTTGTCGGCCCCGTGCTTGGTGCGGCTGAACACCAGCGCGTTGACCACCGGGGGCTGCAGGTTCTTGATGAGCCAGGGCAGCAGGAATTTCTTGTTTCCCTTCTCCACATGGTACAGGCTCTGCTGGATGCGGTCCACGGTGCTGGACACCGGGTCCACCTTGACAAAGGCCGGGTCCCGCAGGATGCCGGCGGCCAGCTGCTCGATCTCGGCGGGCATGGTGGCGCTGAACATCAGGTTCTGGCGCACCTTGGGCAGCTTGGCGATCACCTTCTTCACGTCATGCACAAAGCCCATATCCAGCATACGGTCGGCTTCGTCCAGCACGAAGATCTCCAGATCCGACAGGTCAATGAAGCCCTGCCCGATCAGGTCGTTGAGGCGGCCCGGGCAGGCCACCAGAATGTCCACGCCCTTTTTCAGTGCCTCCACCTGCGGGGCCTGGCCCACACCGCCAAAGATCACGGTGCTGCGCAGTTTCAGGTACTTGCCGTAGGCCTCAAAACTCTCGCCGATCTGCAGGGCAAGTTCCCGGGTAGGGGTCAGGATCAGCGCGCGGATGGCACCTTTGCGGCGGGGCTGGCTGGCCGTGAGGCGATCCAGCATGGGCAGCGCAAAGGCGGCCGTTTTGCCGGTGCCGGTCTGGGCACAACCCATCAGATCCCGCCCGGCCAGCACCGGCGGGATGGCCGCTGCCTGGATGGGGGACGGGGTCTCGTAGCCTGCCTCCTGCACAGCGCGCAGAAGCGGGGCGGACAGATTCAATTCTTTAAATGTCATGGTTCTCCTATAATAGCCTTCCCCCCAAGGGGGAAGGCTTTAGCGCTCTCTCATTCCGTAATTTTCCGGCACTCGATATAATAGCGCTTTTCCTCCGCATGGCCCATGCTGAAGGTCTTGCGGGGCAGCACGCCGCCCATCACGACCCCCTTGAACAGGTCGCTCTTGGCAAAGGGCGGCATCAGGAAGGCCACAGCCCCCTTCTTGCACAGCGCGCGCACAGCCGGTTCATCGTGCACATAGTCCACCCGGCCCTCAGGGTGGCGCTCCAGATAATACTCAATGAATTCGTCGATGGTGCCCACGGTAAGCGGCGCGGTGGGCTCCTCAAAGCTCAGCACATTGGCCATGTGAGGGCCAGCCAGTGTGAAGGGCTGCTTTTTTTCGCCGCCGAAGCAGCATCCCGCCATGTTCTCATCGCTCCAGGTGA
The DNA here is from genome assembly GCA_902463905.1 of uncultured Faecalibacterium sp. Taxonomy (GTDB): domain Bacteria; phylum Bacillota; class Clostridia; order Oscillospirales; family Ruminococcaceae; genus Faecalibacterium. The sequence goes on from CABQHF010000219.1 coordinate 1,518, forward strand.
TCAGCGCCAGCAGCACGGCGGCGCAGTCCACATCGAACAGCACCCGGTGGATGGGCTCGATCTCGATGGCGGGCGAGTGCACATTGCACACTTCGGCCAGGCACCACCGGGCCGGGTGGTTCTCGGCCTGCTCCGGGGTCAGGGTCTTTTTCAGCTCCTCCCAGCAGGCCTTCGCCGTGGCCAGCGAGTGGTTGCCGTCGCCCACGGCCAGGGTCAGCGGGTCGCGGCGGGTGGCATCCGGGTACTTGGCGTCAAAGGCTTCCTGGCTGCCCAGCGCAGCCAGTGCCTCCTCGATCTGCTCAATCATGGCGGGGTCCTCCACGGCCCAGCCGGCCACATGGCCGCCGCCCAGCATCAATTCGCCCTCGTACACTTTGCGCAGCTCGTTCTTGCGGGCCGCGATGGGCTCGATGAGGGTGCACTGAGGGTCGTCGGCCAGCATCATGATGTGGGGCGTTTCCAGTGTGGCACCGGTGCGCACCTTCATGCGGGGCGGGATGCGGCTCTCCACCGTGCTCTCGCTGGGCCGCACGGTGCACTTTGCTCCGCGCTGATAGCTGTAGGCTTCCAGATCCACCTTGCCCACAAGGCCCTGCCGCACCCGGCCGCTTTGCTCGGTGCGTTCCACATACACAAAGCCGTCCACGGCGCGGGTGAGCACATGCTGCTCATAATCCGTCATGGAGGCATGGATCTGCTCCACCCGTGCATCCGCGTCGCCGTCCTCCAGATACACTTCCGGCAGGATCAGGTTCAGGGTGCTGGGGCTGCCGGAAGCTGCCTGCCGGGCGCGCTGCCAGTATTCACGGTCGCTGGTGAACTGGTCGCAAGCGATGCAGCCCCACTTTTCCAGCGGGATCTGCTCCGCAGGCAGAAGGATGTGCGCAGGTGCAAAGCAAGTTGTGGTGTTCATGGTCGATTCCTCACTTTCCCGTATCATCAAAGACAATTACTGCATCACTCAGCCCGAAACGCGGTCGGTCTCAAAGCGGTCTGCGGCGTGTACGGTCAGGTTCTCCACCCCTGCATCCGTGGCCGCCGTGTCCAGCGCCTGCAGGGCATCGGCATCCATGGCCGTGTCCGAGGTCACCAGCAGGTTCTTCACGCCCAGGGTCAGGGCCGGTACATCCAGCGCCACACTGCTGTTCTTGCACTGATCCAGCGTGTAGCTGAACCACAGGGTCACTTTGCCCGACAGACGATCCTGCAGCGCGGCGATGTCCGCCTTCAGCTGGTCGGCACGGGAGACCCCGTTGGTGGTACCGTAGTCCTGCTTTCTGCTCAGCTTGGGGAACTGCACATTGGTCAGCACCACCTGCTCAAAGCCCAGCTGCTGCACCTCTTCCACCAGGTCGCCCACATACTCCACTGCCGCCATGGAATAGGGGTTCAGCCAGGGGTTGCCGTTCTTCTGGGCATCCAGCCACAAGGCATCACCGTTGTAGTGGATGGCCATGGAGGGATCGGTGCGAGGCGAGATGGGGTCCTTGAAGGCCGCGATCTGCGCCACCGGGATGAGCTTTTCTTCCCGCAGGATGGAGGCGATATGCCCGGCGTCCAGCGGGCTTTCCACGATGCTGCCCGCCGCGGCTGCCACCTGAGAGGCATAGTAGATATTGCCGCTCGTATCCTTCAGGGTCAGCACGGCGTACTCCACGCCCTGAGCCTTCAGCTGCTGTGCTGCGGCACGGAGCGCGTCATCGTCCGTAAGCGTCGCCGTGTCCAGCTCCGCCCAGCGGCCGGAAACGATCGCCCTGCCGTCAAATGCAGGTTCCTCCAGCTCGGAGGATGCAGCCTGAGAAGCCGCCGCCGATGCGGCAGCCGAAGCAGCCGCCTGAGAGGATGCCGCCGCGCGGGATGCGCTCTCGGCTTCCAGGTCCCGATTCTTGACGACGGTGTACCAGGTATGGGTGGCCCAGTCCAGCACATGGGGTGCGGCGAACCAGGCTGCCAGCAGCACCACCA
>CABQHF010000220.1 GCA_902463905.1 uncultured Faecalibacterium sp.
TTACAAGTTTTTCGATATTGTTCAATTTTCAAGGTCCTGTGCGCCTCAGCCTTGCGGCTGACGACTTGATTATTTTACCACAGAAGTGGTTTTTTGTCAAGCTTTATTTTTTCGAGGCTTTTGAACTTTCTGAACTTGGATCGCTTCAAACCTCTCAGTGTCAACTGGTGTTTTTCAGCGTCTATTGGTTCTTTTCAAAGGCTTCCGGCTGAGGTTTCAGAAGTCATTCTTTGTCTCAGCGCTTGGCGCTCACATATACTACCACATTTAAGAGGGTTTGGCAAGCCTTTTTTCAAAGTTTTTTGCGCTTTTTTTGCATTTGTATATAAGAACCATTTTTTTGCTCCAGACCTTCCGGGTTTTTGGGCAGGTTTGCTCATTCTTTCCTATTATAAAAGGGCTGCCGTACAAGCCCCATGCACAGCAGCCCCTCGTGTTCAGCTCTTTTCTTCCTGCTTCATCTGCCGCAGGGTCAGCCAGACGGCCACGGCCAGCACCGGCAGCATGCCGATCAGACCAATGGGCATCGGGCCCAACACCGTATAATAGGAAGCTTCCGCCGGGTCGGTGAGCACCACCGGCATGGATGCGACCGCATTCAGCGCACCGTGTGCGATGGCCGGCACCCAGATGCAGCCGGTCTTTTCGTAGAGCCAGTCCAGCAGAGTGTTGAGGGCAAAGCAGACCACGCACCATACCACCAGCCCCAGCAGGGGTGCGCCCAGATAGTTGGTGCCATACTCGTAGCCCACCAGCAGCATCAGCGGCCAATGCCAGACGCCCCAGATGATACCGCCCAGCAGACGGCCGTTGAGCAGGCCCAGCCGCTCCTTCAGGCGGGGCATCATATAGCCGCGCCAACCCGCTTCCTCGCCCACAGCGGGGATCATATTGGCAAGCGGTGCCAGCGTGACCGCCAGCAGACCGTTCTGGATCAGGTAACTGGTCGTGGTCACCCCCAGCTCGGTTTTCAGGGCTTCCGGTGTCCACTGCCCGCCATAGGCCGTGGCCAGCCAGCTGCCGGAGGTGTCCAGCCGGGACGGGAACACCGCAAAGTACAGCACCGCTGCCAGCACGGTGAATACCGCCGGGCCGAACCATGCCGCCAGCAGATACCTGCCGTTGCCTTTCAGGCGGGGCCGCCAGCTGATGCCGGTGGGCTGATGCAGCCAGAACTTTTGCACCAGCAGCACGGACACCAGCGGGCAGAACATGCTCACCGCCAGCAGCAGCTGGTAGGCCGCGGCGTTGCCGTCCCGGAGAAGCAGCAGGCTGGCATAGACCTGCAGCAGCCACGCCATGCCAAAGGCGAGCAGAAAGTATAGGCCAAAGCCCTGTTTTTCTTTTGCCGTCATACGAACTTCACCGCCGTTCCGTAAGCGATCACCTCTGCTGCGCCCTGCATGACGCTGGCAGAGGCATAGCGCATGCCCACGATGGCATCAGCCCCCAGGGCCTCAGCATCCTTTACCATGCGGCCGGTGGCGATCTGCCGGGCCTCGGTGAGCATGTCAGCGTAGTCGGTCACCTCGCCGCCCACCAGGGTGCGGAAACCGGCCATCAGGTCGTGACCGAAGTTGCGGCTCTGCACGGTGCTGCCGCGCACCACGCCCAGTGCTTCCAGCTTTTTGCCGGGAATCTCGTTAATAGTTACGATAAGCATCTTCTTCTCCCTTTCCGATCTCTTCAATACGGTCGATGAGAACTTTCAATGTGCCCACGATGCACCCCGCCGGGATGCCGAACATCACCACAAGCAGCGGCAGCGGCGGGGCATCCTGCGGGTCGGTGTAAACTGCCCAGCCCATGATAGCCATTACAAAGGCCATCATGGCCACAAAAAGGGCAGCACCAATGCAGGCGCCCCGGATGCGGCGGGTCTTTTGGTCGGTACGTTCAATGTTCACAAAGGTCACTCCCTGTTCTTCCCGTGCGGTCAGGCGCGCAAGCGTCTGCTCCACATCCAGTTGTTCCAGGCTGCCGGGCTCCTGCCGGAGCAGCGTGCAGAAGCCGATGGCTTCCTCCAGATCCTTGCGGCGGGTGCTCAGGCGCTCCAGCTGGCGGTTCATACCCTCTGTCAGCGTGCTCTGCCCTTCCAGCATCTCCCGGATCTCGGCCAGCGGCACGTCCAGCTTGCGCAGCAGTTTGATGCGGCGCAGGCGTTCCACGTCCGCCTGGGAGTAGCTGCGGTAGCCGTTGCCCGGCTCCCGGCCCGGGGTGATGAGCCCCTCTTCCTCGTAAAAGCGGATGTTCTTTTTGGTCACGCCGACGGCGGCTTCCACTTCGTTGATCTTCATGGTCCGGCTGCCTCCTTACAGGCCCATCTTACACCTTCCAGAAAGGGGAAGGTCAAGCGTTTTTTGCAAAACGATTGCAAAAACTCCCCCAGTCTGCTTCGCAGACAGCCCCCTCAGAGATGGGGCCTTTTGGATGCGAGACTGAGGGAGCTCTTTTTTATCTCAGAAATAGCATTTGATCTGGAACCGGTCGGCGCTATCCTTCTTTTCCTCCACCACGATGTGCTCGTGATTGAAGTCGAAATGCACCGGGGTGCACAGGTCGGTGTTGCGGGTCAGTCGCAGCAGCTCCTGCACCCGCTTTTTCTCCTCCGGCACATAGAACAGGTAGCTCACGCCCTCCTTTTTGGCGCGGCCAGTGCGGCCGATGCGGTGGGTGTAATGTTCGTTGTCGCTGGGCACGTCGTAGTTGACGACAGCGTCCACGTCCGAAACATCAATGCCGCGGGCCGCCACGTCGGTGGCCACCAGAATGGCCAGCTTGCCGTCCCGGAAGTTCTGCATGATCTGGTTGCGCTCCTTCTGGGAGAGGTCGCCGTGGAGGCAGTCCACCGAGAAGCCCAGCCGTGCCAATTGGTTCGCCAGGGTGGCAGTGTTGAACTTGGTGTCGCAGAACACCATCACCCGCTTGTAGCCCTCGCCGATGATGATCTGGGCCAGATCCGACAGCTTGTTGCGACCGGAGGTCTCCAACATATACTGGGTGATCTTGGGCTGGCTCTCCTCCTTGGGCTGCACGGTGATCTCCTCGGCGTTGTGCTGGTACAGCCAGCCGATGTCCATCACCTCACGGCTGATGGTGGCCGAGAACATGGACAGGGCCTTGCGGGCCTTCATCATCTCGATGATATGCCGCACATCCTTATAGAAACCCATGTTCAGCATCTCGTCGGCCTCGTCCAGCACGATCTGGGTGACATGGGAGATGTCGATAGAGTGGTGCTTGTAGTGATCCATCAGGCGGCCCGGCGTGGCCACCACGATCTGGCAGCCCTCGGCCAGGCGCTTTGCCTGCTTTTCCATATTGGCACCGCCGTACACACAGGCCACCTGCACTTCCGGCATGAAATAGACCAGATTGCTCAGTTCCTCGGCGATCTGTTGGGCCAGCTCACGGGTGGGTGCCATGATGACGGCCTGGGGGTACTTGTTTTCCGGCTGGATGTGCTCCGCCACCG
>CABQHF010000221.1 GCA_902463905.1 uncultured Faecalibacterium sp.
TGATCATTCCTCTGGGCATCGCAGCCTTCGTGGTGTTCTACGCAGTGTTCTACTTCGCCATCACCAAGTTCGACCTGAAGACTCCCGGTCGTGAGGATGACGACGAAGAGGCTGAGAAGAAGGTCGTTCTGGCCAACAACAACTACACTGAGGTTGCTTCCGCTGTTCTGGCTGCTGTCGGCGGCAAGGAGAACGTGAAGGAAGTTGGCTACTGCGCAACCCGCCTGCGCTTTGAGGTGCTCGACAACGCTAAGGTTGACGAGAAGGCTGTCAAGGCTGCTGGTGCTGCCGGTGTCATCCGTCCCAGCAAGAACGCTTGCCAGGTGATCATCGGCACCAAGGTTCAGTTCGTCTACGACGAGCTGAAGAAGATGCTGTAACTGGCACTTCGGTAAAACAAAACAGGCGCGGAGGGCTGGTTGCCTCCGCATGACACCGCCGGGGGCGGGCGCAGAAAGCGCCCGTTCCCGGCGGCTTTTTGTTCACACAAACTGCTTTTCTTCCAAAAAGGAACGTGTTATACTGAAAAAAACGCTCTGCCCGCTCCGGCCGCTGTGCACCGGTGGAAGCGGGCGGGCCGCTGAGAAGAACGAGGTGTTTTGCATGATCATTCAGAATGCACTGGTTTATACGCCGCGCCACACCTTTGAGCGCGGTACGCTGTTCATCCGCAACGGGCGCATCGTGCCCTTTGCCGCCCCGGAAGCGGGCGAAGAGGTGATCGACGCCGAGGGCCTGTATGCCCTGCCGGGTCTGGTGGACATCCACTTCCACGGGGCCATGGGCAAGGATTTCTGCGACGGCACCGAGGAGGCCATTCAGACGCTGGCCGACTTTGAGGCCAGCAAGGGCGTGCTGGCCATCTGTCCTGCCACCATGACCTACCCGGAAGAGTTTTTGAACCATGTGATGGACGCCGCCGCCGCCCACAAAAACGGCAAGGGCGCAGATCTGGTGGGCATCAACATGGAAGGCCCCTTCATCAGCCCCAAGAAGGTGGGTGCCCAGAACCCGGAGTATGTGCAGGGTGCTGACGCGGGGATGTTCCGCCGCCTGCAGAAGCGCGCGGGCGGCCTGATCAAGCTGGTGGACGTGGCCCCCGAAGAGCCGGGCAACCTGGATTTCATCAAGGAATGCCACAATGAGGTGCGCATCTCCATTGCCCACACCTGCACCGACTACGACACTGCCGTGCAGGCCTTTGAGGCCGGTGCCACCCACATGACCCACCTGTACAACGCCATGCCCGGCATCACCCACCGTGCCCCCGGCCCCATCATTGCGGCACTGGAGCACGGCGCAGAGGTGGAGCTCATCACCGACAACGTGCACATCCACCCGGCCATGGTGCGGTTCACCTTCAACACCTTCGGGGCCGACCATGTGTGCCTGATCGCCGACAGCATGATGGCCTGCGGCCTGCCGGACGGCCAGTACAGCCTGGGCGGACAGGCCGTGACCGTCCACGGCCCGCGCGCTACCCTGACCGAGCAGCCCGGTACCATTGCCGGCAGCAACACCTGCCTGTACGACTGCATGAAGCGTGCCGTGCTGGAGATGAACGTGCCGCTGGAGAGCGCCGTGCGTGCCGCCAGCGAGAACCCGGCCCGGAGCATCGGCGTGGACAACGACTACGGCAGCCTGGCCGCCGGCCGTTACGGCAACGTGATCCTGGCCGACAAGGAACTGAACATCAAGGCCGTGATCCAGAAAGGGACCCGCATCGTATGAACAAGACCTTTACCTGGCGGCTGCTGACCCCCGGCGAGCTGACCGACGTGTATCTGCAGGAAATGCGCCGCGACTTTCCCGCCGGGGAGCTCAAGCCGCTGAGTATGATCCTGACCAGCGAGGCCGAGGGCCTTGCCCACACCTGGGGCGTGTTTGACGGGGAGACGCTGGCCGCCTACCTGCTCATGGTGCGCCCCAAGGGCAGCAGCATCAGCCAGCTGGACTACTTTGCCGTGGTGCCCGCTTACCGCGCGGGCGGCCTGGGCGCAAAGCTGCTGGCTGCCCTGCCGGAATATGAAGCCGGGGCGCAGGCCATCATCATTGAGGCCGAAATGCCCGAAAAGGCTGAGGACGAGGCCATGGCCGTGCGCCGCCTGGGCTTTTACGCCCGGTGCGGTGCCCGCGACACCGGCTACTATGAGCACCTGTTTGACGCATGGTTCCGCATCCTGGTGCTGCCCTGCCCCGGTGCGCCGGAGCTGAGCAACAAGGACGCGCTGGACGCCCTGGTGAGCTGCTATAAACGCACCATCAGCGAGAGCCAGTGGCGCAAATATGTGCAGTTCTATACCCCGGACGGGAGCCTGCGCCTGTAAGGGAGACCCTGGCGCAGGGATGCAAAGGTGAAACAGCAATTGCTAAAAAGGAGGTTTTTCTTATGACATCAAAAATGACTCGGCGCACGTTTCTGAAGGGGGCTGCGGCTGCTGCGGCAGCAGTGTCCCTGTCTGGCCTGCTGACCGGCTGCGGCGGCAGCCAGGAGCTGCCTGAAAACGAGATCCAGATCGGCGCATATACCGTAAAGGTGTATGGTCTGGATGTGGACCGGGGCACGGAGATGAACCCGGCCGGTGCCATCCTGGGCAAGGTGAAGCTGCAATTTGCAGACGGCGGCGGCAACTGGCAGACTATGAGATATGATGGGATGTTCAGTGCAACTGTCAATGGACAAGCTCTGACCCAGGTGGCTCCCACCGGAAAGTTTACCGTGACCGATTCCATGGGCGGAAAGCTGCACAGCACGGTGGAACAGGAGCTGCGGCTCAGCTTCCCCAACGAGGGCTGGCGTTACCAGTACCAGAACGGTGCAGTGGCAGTGCTGAACATCAAGATCAACGGCGTGACCGGAACGCTGTACCTGGTAAAGCGGGACGGCAGATACGTTGCCACCAAGATCAAACCCATGAACTGATAAAAAACCTTTTGCCCCGGGCATTCTGCAAAGAGTGCCCGGGGCTTTTTGTCGTTCTGCCCAGGGGCAGAAGGGTGGTTTTGGGCAGTTTTTCCAGCAATGTAAAGAAACGTGCTATGGTTTTCACCGCCAGTTTACAAGCTCCTTGCAAAGGCCCGGCCCGGCCCCCCAAAGTTTTACCTGCATTTTGCCCGTGTATGGTCGCAGCCTCCGGCGGGAATGCGCTACAATAAGGCCGTTCCCAAAGAAACACAACAAGAGACGCCGGGCGGGTGCCCGGCCCGATCTGGAGGAAAATATTATGAAAAAGATCACGCGTCGTTCGTTCCTGGCCATTTGTGGTACCGTGGCAGCCGCTGCAGCCCTCACCGCCTGCGGCGGTTCCGCTTCTTCCACTGTGGCTTCTTCTGCCGCAGCATCCACCGCTTCTTCTGCCGCTGAGAGCGCAGCCGGCACCCTGAGCGGCAATGTGGCCACCGGCGGTTCCACTTCCATGAAGAACGTCATCGCTGCCCTGACCGAAGGCTTTG
>CABQHF010000222.1 GCA_902463905.1 uncultured Faecalibacterium sp.
TCAGGAAGGAGATCAGGCCCAGCAGGTCGTAGCTGGCGGTGATCAGGTTGTCCAGACCGCTGGCCTCGATGCCCATTTCGGCCAGGAACTCTTTCTTCTCCTCGGGGGAGTAGTCGGCGATGTCCTCTTCGGTCTTGGCGCAGATGGGAATGTAGCGGGCACCCTCTTCCTTGGCGCGGGCGGCCACCAGCGGGACGTACTTGTTGTTCTCGATGCCCTCCATCAGGTCATCCTCGCCCACATTGCAGGCGTACAGGACGGGCTTGGCGCTCAGCAGGCCCATCTCGTGCAGGACGGTCATCTGCTCGGCGTCGTTCTCGTCAAAATCAAAGCTGCGGGCGGGCTTGCCGGCGCTCAGGTGGTCGGCCAGCTGCTGCAGCCAGGCGGCCTCGGCGGCAGCACCCTTGTTGTTGCCGCTCTTGGCAGCCTTGGCCATCCGGCCGGCGCGGTTCTGCACCACTTCCAGATCCGAGAGGATCAGCTCATAGTCGATGGCGTCGATGTCGGAGATGGGATCCACGGCCTCGGCCTTGGTCACATCCTCCACCACATGGATGATGTTGTCGTCGTCAAAGCAGCGGACCACATGCACGATGGCGTCGCACTCCCGGATGTGGCCCAGGAATTTGTTGCCCAGACCGGCACCCTGGCTGGCACCCTTGACCAGACCGGCGATGTCCACGAACTCCACGATGGCAGGGGTCTTTTTGTTGGTCTGCCACACCTCGGCCAGCTTGTCCAGCCGCTTGTCCGGCACGGCCACGATGCCGCTGTTGGGCTCGATGGTGCAGAAAGGATAGTTGGCAGCCTCCGCATTCTTGGTGGAGGTGATGGCGTTGAACAGAGTGGACTTGCCCACGTTGGGCAGGCCGACGATACCGAGTTTCATATAAAATACGCTCCTTACACGTTTTCTGATCCGTAGCTGCCCGGAAAACGGGCATAACAATACATTTATCATTATACGCAAAGCGAAGGAAGAGTGCAAGGGTTCTGGAGAAAGAGTTGGAAGCGGAAGGTTCAGAGAAAGACAAAGTGTGAAAAAATCATACAAAACCTTCTTTATTTTGTCATAACTGTTCCGTATAATAAAGAATAGGAGTCTATTGGATACACTGCTCCCGGCGAGGGCTGAGGAGATTTGATTTTCGGAACCTTTACGGAGGAGGAACACTCATGGCAAACGAAAAGATCCTTGTCGTGGATGACGACACCAATATCTGCGAGCTGCTGCGGCTCTATCTGACCAAGGAAGGCTATCAGGTCACCACCGCGAACGATGGCGAAGAGGGCCTGGAGAAGTTCAATCAGGTCAAGCCCGACATGGTGCTGCTGGACGTGATGATGCCCCGGATGGACGGTCTGGAAGTCTGCCGCCGCATCCGCAAGGCAGGCAACACCCCGGTGATGATGCTGACAGCCAAGGGCGAGACCTTTGACAAGGTGCTGGGCCTGGAGCTGGGCGCGGATGATTACATGGTCAAGCCCTTTGACACCAAGGAGGTCGTGGCCCGCATCAAGGCGGTGCTGCGCCGCTGCACCAATACCTCGGCCCAGACTGAGAACACGGAGGGCGTCATCGAGTTCGACAACCTGCGGCTGGACATGAACAGCTACGAGCTGCGGGTCAAGGGCAAGGTGGTGGAGGCTCCCCCCAAGGAGCTGGAGCTGCTGAACTGCCTGGCCTCCCACCCGAACCGGGTCTACACCCGGGACCAGCTGCTGGACGAGGTCTGGGGCTTCGAGTACTACGGCGACAGCCGTACCATTGATGTCCATGTCAAGCGCCTGCGCGAGAAACTGGCCGGAGCATCCGACAAGTGGGAACTCAAGACCGTGTGGGGCGTGGGCTATAAATTCGAGGTGCGTCAGTAATGCGCAAAAGTATTTCGGTAGCCTTTTTCTCCCTGGTGTCCACCCTGATGGTGCTGGGCATCGTGCTGATGGGCTGCTCGGAGTGGGTGCTGTTCAAGAATTACTTTGCCAATGACCGTTACGAAACACTGGATCAGGTGGTAGAGGTCACCCGCCGCACGGCTCAGTATCTGGCGCAGCGGGCCTCTCTGCCGGAGGGCGACGAACTGGACGCGCTGAACACCAAGCTGGAGATCATAGGGGAGAGCGCAGAGGCCTATCTGTTTTTCACCGACAACGACGGCCGGGTGCTGATCGCTTCCAGCCCGGAGATGCTGGCGGAGCAGACTGTCCCGGCTGAGATGATGCAGAAGGTGGAAGCCTCCGGCGCGGACTACTACCATGTGTTCGGCACGCTGGATGGCGTCCTGACCGAAAAAAGCTACATCACCGTCAGTGAGATGTGCGACGAGCACGGCAGCCAGAGCGGCTGGCTGTTTTTGTGCTCTTCGGGTGAGCAGCTCACCGAGTTCAAGCAGCAGTTCTGGTCCAACTTCCTGCTGTCGGCCTGCGTGATGCTGCTGTGCGCCAGCATCCTGACCAAGCTGTTGATGCGCAAACTCACCGACCCCCTGCAGAAGGTGACCGACGCGGCCCAGCGCTTTGGCGGCGGCGACCTGTCCGTGCGTGTGGAAGGCGTGGAAGGCGAAGGGGAAGTGGCCGACCTGGCCCGCACCTTCAACCGCATGGCCGACAACATCCAGACCAACGACAACTCCCGGGGCCAGTTCATGGGCAACATCGCCCACGAGCTGCGCACCCCCATGACCACCATCAAGGGCTTCATCGACGGCATCCTGGACGGCACCATCCCGCCGGAGATGCAGAACCATTACCTGCAGCTGGTCAGCGAGGAGACCGGCCGTCTGGCCCGCCTGATCCAGAATATGCTGGATCTGTCCAAGCTGGAAAGCGGGGAGTATCAGGTCAACGCCCGGATGTTCAACATCTGGGAGACCCTGACCGGCGTGGCCCTCTCGGCAGAGCAGCGGATCAACGACGGCATGATCGAGATCGACGGCCTGACCATGGATGAGAAAGTCCTGGTCTACGCGGACCCCGACCTGATCCATCAGGTGGCCTACAACATCCTCGACAACGCCATCAAGTTCACCCCGGCCGGCGGGACCATCCGCTTCGGGGTCGAAAAGCTGGGCCCGGAGGTGGAGATCTCCATCTGGAACTCCGGGCAGGGCATCAGCCCGGAGGCGCTGCCCTATGTGTTCGAGCGGTTCTATAAGGAGGACCGCTCCCGCGGCCTGCACGCCCGCGGCTCCGGCCTTGGGCTGAACATCTGCAAGGTGCTGGTCAATCTGGCCGGCGGGCAGATCCGCGTGGAGAGCCAGCAGGGCGAGTGGTGCCGCTTTGTGTTCACCCTGCCCACCTGCTCCCCCAACCCCGGCGGCATGAAGCGCCTGCCGGACGCCGCCGGTCAGCCCGGCGCAGTGGAGGACCCCGCCAGCATGAAGCCGGTAGAATAAGACCCGCAGCCAGACTGCCCCGCCCGGGGTGGTCTGGCTGCTTTG
>CABQHF010000223.1 GCA_902463905.1 uncultured Faecalibacterium sp.
GTGCGGATGTGCCCTTTGCCCTGATGGGCGGCACCTGCCGGGTGCAGGGCGTGGGCGACCTGCTCAAGCCTTTGCCGCCGGTGCCGGACTGCTGGTTCACGGTGGTGATGCCGGACTACGGCGTCTCCACCCCGGAGGCCTTTGCGGCCTACGACAAGGTGGGCAGCACGGTGCACCCGGACTGTGCGGCGCAGGAAGCAGCCATTCGTGCCGGAGATCTGGACGCAGTGTGTGCTGCCGCCGGCAATGCACTGGAAGAGTGCAGCGGCGCCAGGGACACCGAGGCCATCAAGGCGCTGCTCCGGGAGCACGGCGCGGTGACCGCCCTGATGACCGGCAGCGGCGCAGCGGTGTTCGGCATCTTCCGGGACGAAGCTGCAGCCCATGCAGCAGCGGCAGCCGCAAAGCATCGCTGGAAGCAGGTGTACACCGCGCAGCCGGACAAGGGCGGCGCACGGGTGACCGTGAACAGGACATAAGATGAATAAACCTCTTTTCCGCGGGGCAGAATGGCTCCAAGGGAAGGAGGTCTTTTTTGTGCAGACCTTTTATAAAATCTGCCTGATCCTTTTGATCGTGGGCGGCATCAACTGGGGCCTTGTGGGCCTGTTCCAGTTCGATTTCGTGGGCTGGCTGCTGGGCGGCAGCGCGTCCATCTGGTCCCGCATCGTGTTCACGCTGGTGGGGCTGGCAGCCCTGTGCGGCATTCCGGGCCTGTTTGCAGAGGAACAGAGCGGAGAATAAGTTCTCATGCCAGACAAAAAAGCACCTGCAGGTTCCATTGCAGGTGCTTTTGTCTGTTATGGGGGAGCCTTTTGAGGATGTTACGTTTCGCCGTCCTCCCACCCGACAAGATCCGGCAGGGTGAGCGTTTCGTCCGAGCACTGGGAGCGGGGCTTTTCCTGCTCGGCAGCCAGAGCGCGGGTCACCTCTCGCACGATCTCGCGGATGGCGGTGCAGTCCTCCGGCAGGTCGGTCTGGCTGCGGCCGGAGTGGGTGAACAAGATCTTGCCCAGGTGCCCCACCACCAGCGTCAGCGGCAAAATCTGCGGGGCAGAGCTGTCGTAGCGGCAGCCCTGCTCCTTGGCGGATTTATAGATGCGCTGGGCGGCAAAGCTCCAGCTCAAAAGGCCCCTGGCCTGCTCCACGCCCAGGTAGCTGTACAGCACGCCCGGTGCGTCGCAGATGATGGTGAACGGAAAATCGGCTCCGTGGGTGGCCTGCGCCACCATCCTGGCCGAGGAGCGCACCACGCAGGCCAGCCGGATGCCCCGCAGGCGGGTGTAGGTCTTGATGTAGCGGGTCAGATATTCCCGCGTGACCGGGTGGTCAAAAGCGGGCAGAAAGATCATGACCAGAGGCTGTTCCCCCTCACACAGGGCATAGAAATCATTGCCGGGTCTTGTGGGGGTGTCAAAGGTAAAACGGGGGATCGAAGTGCCCACCAGATGCTCAGAACTCATGCCGCAATTGCACATCCTTTCCGGCTTGCTGCCAGCCGGGCCGCACTGCGCCCGGTACAGAGTAAGGTATAAAAAAATCCACACACTGTCCCTGTGCGGGGCAGCGGTGGATGAAAACCTATAAAGATCCCGCCCGGTCGTCTGCGGTCAATCAAACCTACCCTTGCGGACAGGTGGGTGCCCTGTCACCGGTCTCACGCTTCCTCATCGAACCTCCATGGTCGACCCATGGCGGGGAGGTCTGCATTCCACCGGGGAACTCCGGGCTCCCGTTGAATGATTAGTAGGATCATATAAACCGCAACAAATCGAGCCGGGCAGGAAGTCTTGCCTGGTAATTTGTACGAGGAGAAGATCAGTCGATCTCGTAATCGTCGCTCAGGCGCTGCTCAAACAGCTTGCTGACCTCCAGCAGAGTCTCATCGTCCTCCACCACGTCCAGATATTCGCCTTCGTCGTCCTCGCCGACGCTCAGGATCACCAGCTGGGCATCCTCTGCGTCCTCTTCATTCTCGGTGTATTCCACCACAGCCAGATAATGCACGCCCTTGTGATCCAGCGCGTCGATCACCTCAAACGTGACCTCGTTGCCATCCTCATCTTCCAGGGTCATCAGATCAGGCTGGTATTCCTCATCTTCAGTATTCGGGTTCTTGATTTCGTCAGACATAGATCGTGTCTCCTGTATCGTGTCATAAGGCGGGCTTTTGTGTACCGGCCCGTCCGGTCTGCATATAGTGTAGCGTTTTTTTGCCTGCTCGTCAAGATGCTTTTTCGCACAGAAAATGATCTGCAAATTTTCACCAGTTTGCTCTCGCACTGCGGCAAAGAATATGATATACTATAGCTCTGGATTCTTTTCGTGCCCGGTGCGGCACGTTGTGATACACAGTGTATGGAGCAGGGGTGGAAACTATGCGTAAAAAACGATGGGCAGCGCTGGCATTGGCGGCGGCGCTGCTGCTGGCGGGCTGCAGCTTCGGCGGTGCCGGCAAGGGCGGCACCGCCGCAAAGAAGATCGACCGCCCGGCGGTGGAATCGACAGAAAAGCAGTTCACCCACCCGGCGGCAGGGGACACCGTGGCGGTGTTCGACACCTCGGCGGGTGTGTTCAAGGCAGTACTCTTCCCGGATGAGGCCCCGCAGGCCTATGATAATTTTACCGGCCTTGTGCAGCAGGGCTATTACAACGGCCTGACCATCTCCCGCGTGGAGAGCGGCTTTGTGGTGGAGGCCGGGCAGGGCGCTGACGGCAAGGGCACCACCATCTGGAGCGGCAACCGCTACCCGGCAGAGACCACCGACAGCCTGCACCACTACTCCGGTGCGCTGTGCATGGGCGTGGATGCTTCCGGCGAGTGTGCCAGCGTGTTCTATGTGATGCAGACACTGCCGGGTGACCAGTCGGTGACCCAGGAACTGGTGGACAAGATGAACGCTTCGGGCTACCGTGCCGAGGTGGTCGCAGCCTACCAGACGGCGGGCGGTGCGCCTTATCTGGACTACACCGATACCGTGTTCGGGCAGGTGTACGAGGGCATGGACATCGTGGACACCATCGCCCAGACCGGCGTGGATGAAAACCAGAAGCCCACCGAGGATATCACCATCAACAGCGTGAGCATTGAGACATATCAGTAAACAAAAGGGCATCTGCCACATGGCAGGTGCCCTTTTTGCGTGCTCGCCCTCTCAGCTTCGTTTCGCTCGGTAGCTCTCCCAAAGGGAGAGCCAAGGCCCGGACCGGAACATTTCTTGCCTCTCCCCTTGGGAGAGGTGTCACCGCAGGTGACGGAGAGGGGAGGGCATTTAAATCTCCCCCGGATGCTCCTTGCGCCAGGCAAGGTAATCGTCCAGGATGACCGTTGCGCTGACCGAGTCCAAGATCTCCTTGCGTTTGCTGCCAAAGGTGCCGCTCTCGTCCAGCAGGTCGGCGGCGGCGCAGGTGGTCTGGCGCTCGTCCCACAT
>CABQHF010000224.1 GCA_902463905.1 uncultured Faecalibacterium sp.
AGCCAGTTCTGGTCGTAAATATTGGCGTAGCTCTGGATGGAGGAGTCGTTGTTGGGGTCTGCCAGACCTGCGTTGCCCGCGCCGAACCAGTTGCAGACGATGGTGCTTACGGTGCCTTCGCCGTCATCATAGACGATGGCAGAGTTCTCAACGGCTACCTGATAGCCCTCGGGCAGATCATCCAGCACCGGGGTGCTTGCCACCACCTCGCCGGTCTTCATATCGAGCGCAAGAAGGTTCACGGGGTCCTGATTGTCGGTGAACAGCACAAGGTTCGGCGTCAGGGTGGGAGAGCAGCCGCCGCCCCATGCAAGACCGCCGCCGGTGGTCTTATCGCCTTCGCCGCTCACCTTTGCACCCGCGCTCTCATAGGGCGTGCACCACACAACGTCTACGCCTTCTTCTGCACGCAGAAGATAGCAGTTCTGGTTGGTGAGGATCACCGCACCCTCCTTGGAGGCGGCGATGCCGTTTTCTGCACCCTCGCCGGGGGTCAGTTCGTGGACAAAGACCGCCTTGGAAAGGTCTGTCTGCTTGCCGTTCAAAATTGCATCAATGGCGGAATGGGCAATATAGCCGATAACGCCCTGCTGCTGGCGCTGCGGATAAATGCGGAAGCCGCCCGTTGCAAACCAGAGGTTTCCATCGTAGTCAAAAACCACGGACAGAAGATTCTGGGTCAACTCTTTGCCAAGTGCAGCCTCGGCGGCAGCCTTGATGTCGATGTCCAGCACCTTTTCAAATTCGGGCAGCACGTTGCCGCTTTCGTCTGTTGCGCGGAGCATCAGCACATGATTGTTGCTCGTGGGGCAGACGATGCGGTTGGACGCATCTAAGAAGGTATAGGAGCTTTGGATAACGTAACCGCCGCCATCATGCTTCTTCGGGGAGAAATAGCCGAGCGTCTTTGTTTCTTCGGCGTTCAGATCCCGGATGGCGATGCCGCCAAGCAGCGGCACAACGGCATGACCGTAGCTGTCAAAGTAGATGGCGGGAGAAGCGTTTGCGTTCGTTTTCTCGTAGGAAACGTTGATCTCGGGGTAGATGCCCAGCGGCAGGATCTCATCCGTCGAGTCAGTATTGTAGCCGTCATGGTGGATGTTGGCATCGCTCTTTGCCATGTAGGGGTTCTCATCTACCTGCTTGGGGTGCAGGGCTTTCACGGGCAGTGCCGTAGAGGTGGGTTCCTCCGCCGCGGGCTGTACCGCAGCAGGCTGTGCGGGAGCTGCCGAAGCGGCGCTGCTGTCCGCAGGGGGCTGCGTTCCGCCGCAGGCAGCCATGGAAAGGCACAGGGCAGCTGTCAGGGACAGGCTTAACGCAGAATGGATGATATTTCTCTTTTTCATAAACCGTTCTCCTTGTTGTGTTCGTTGCGGTCAGACCGGAGCGGCGCTTTCTTGTCCAGCCAGCTGCAAAAGCCCTGCCGTAAAGCGTCTTCGGTCACCGGCTCGAGCAGAAAGTAGTCTGCGCGCAGCCGGAAGGCGTGGAGCGAAAAATTCAGGTCACTGCACCAGATGATGCGCGTTTGGGGGCAAAGTGTGCGCAGATGCTCTACCGCGTTCAAGCCATCGACACCCGGCAGGGCGATCAAGGCATTGGTCAGCGGCTCGTTGTGTGCGGCTTCAAAAAAGCTTTCCTGATCGCGGTAACAATCCATTTGGGGAAACAAACAATGCTCGGCGCAGAACCGTAGGAGCTGCTCTGCTAAAAAGGCTTCCTGCGCCATGCTGTTTGTCAGCACGGCGATTCGATGCACAACACCCCTCCTTTCCTTCTGCCGTCGTTGGGGGTTTTTCTGTCTTCAGTATACGGGCAGGCGCAGCCTTTTCAAGGCATTTGGCACGAAAGCCCGGTTTCCGGCACGAAATCCCGGTTTCTGCTGCGACAGAACCGGGCAACTGTGCTATAATCAGGATGAAAGATTTTATAAAGGAGGTTGGAAGCTGTTTGTAAGCAGCTTTCCGGTATAGCATGAGAATTGCAATTGTCGATGACCTCGATGCGGAGCGCGCGCAACTGAAGGAGCGCCTGGTGCGGCAGCTGCGCGCGCGCGGCACAGAGGCGGAGCTTCTGGAATTTGACAGCGGAGAGGCTTTTCTGGCGGCAGAAAACGAGCAGCGTTTTTCCGCCGCATTTCTGGACATTTACATGGAAGGCTTAAGCGGCATGGAGGCGGCAAAGGAGCTGCGAAAAACCGATGCAGACTGCCTTCTGGTTTTTACCACGACCTCGACAGACCATGCGCTCGAGGGCTTTCAGGTGCGGGCGCTTCATTATCTGGTCAAGCCCTTTTCCGAAGCCGAGCTTTCTGCCCTGCTGGATGAGATGCTCTCAAAGCTTCCGCGCCCCGAGCCGATTCTGACGGTGAAGGTCGATGGCAGTGACATCCGTTTGTGCTACCGGGATATCGTTTCCGCCGAGCATTTTGCCCACATGATCAGCATCCGCACCACCGCCGGCAAAACGCTTGCCACGCGCCAGAGCTTCAAGGCGTTCACAGAGCCGCTCAAAAAAGACCCTCGGTTTTTCGTCTGCGGTCGCGGTGCAATCGTCAATATGGAGAACGCTGCCGATTTTCAGGATGCCGCCTTTTGTATGACGGACGGCAGCCGCATCTATGTCAGTCAGGAGCTTTTAAAGGCAGCCCGGCAGGCATTTATGGAGTTTCTATTGCAAAGGGGGCGTGTGGGTTGAAGGACCTCCTGCGCCCGATTTTGGAGCTCACCGTGGTCTTTCCGGGTCTGCTGCTCGCGTATTTTCCGGTGCGCTCTTATTTGAAGCAGCCGCCCGCAAGGCTTGCGGCATGGGCAGTGCCGCTGCTGCTCGGGCTTTGCCTTGGCGGCGGACTGCTTTGCTATTGTTTCAACAGCCCGACTGCGCTCCCCCTGCTGGTTATCACACTTGCGGCGAGCCTTCTGTATGTCAAAACATTGCAGACCTCTCTCTGGAAGTCCGGAACGATTGCGCTGGCGGTCTG
The DNA here is from genome assembly GCA_902463905.1 of uncultured Faecalibacterium sp. Taxonomy (GTDB): domain Bacteria; phylum Bacillota; class Clostridia; order Oscillospirales; family Ruminococcaceae; genus Faecalibacterium. The sequence continues at coordinate 2,978 of CABQHF010000224.1, forward strand.
CGCGGTGTTCGCCTGCCTGAACAGCTTATCCCGCGCCATCGGCACGGCGATCACACTGCGGCAGCAGCTGCCGCCGGATAAGCCGTGGTTCTGTTTTGCTGCCTGCATTTTTTATAATGCGGTCTGCTGGCTGATCACTGCCGCAGCGTATTATCCCGCCACCCACGCAGTGCGCATGATGGTGGAGGATGATAACTTTGCGCAGACATGGTATGCGTTCTGGGTGCTGCCGCTTGTGTTCATTCTGCTGAACCTTTTCATGATCCCGCGTTACCCGACGACGCTTCAGACCGGGCGGGTCTTGCAGGTCTACATCGTTATGAGCATCGCGCTTTTGTTTTTGATGCTCTTCTTTAACGCGATCTTCCTTCTTATGGCGATCAGCATCAACCGGAACGCGAGATTGCAGCAGGAGAACCAGTTTCTTTCCATGCAGCAGCAGCGCTA
>CABQHF010000225.1 GCA_902463905.1 uncultured Faecalibacterium sp.
GATTGTTGCTGCCCTTCACCTGCTCCGAGTAGCTGTAGGGCCACACGGCGGGCAGCAGGTAGGCAAAAATGGCAATGGCGATGATGAACACAAAGCTGACCATGGCGATCTTGTTCTTCTTCAGGCGGCGCAGACCGTCCTTCCAGAAGTTGACGCTCTCGCGCATGATCACAAGGCTCTGCTTTTCCTCGTTGCTGGCAGGCAGAAAGTCGTCAGCGTTCAGCTGCAGGCTGAGAGGATTCTTTTTGATGTTTTCCATAACGCGTTCCTCCTTTTTTACTGCAGCTTGATGCGCGGGTCGATGATCTTGTACAGGATATCCACGACCACGTTGGCCACGATGACCATGCTGGACAGCAGGATGGTGGTGCCCATGATCAGGGTATAGTCACGGTTGGTGATGGCAGACACGAAGTCGCGGCCCAGGCCAGGCACGGAGAAGATCTTCTCCACCACGAAGGAGCCCGTCATCAGGCTGGCCAGCATGGGGCCGACGTAGGTGATGACCGGCAGGATGGCATTGCGCAGCGCATGCTTGAACAGGATCATGAACTGGGACACGCCCTTGGCACGGGCGGTGCGCATGTAGTCCTGACCCATGACGTCCAGCAGGCTGGAACGCATCAGGCGGGTGATGTATGCAGAGGGGTAGATTGCCAGTGCGGTGACCGGCATGATATACGCTGCAGCGCTGTTCAGGCCCACGGTGGGCAGCAGCTTGAGGTTCATACCGAACTCATACAGCAGCAGCACGCTGGAAATAAAGCTCGGGATCGCAATGCCGCAGGTTGCGAACACGATGATGAGGTTGTCCAGCCACTTGCCGCGGTTGTAAGCCGAGATACAGCCCAGCGGGATGCCGATGCACAGGGCCACCAGCACCGCCACGCCTGCCAGGCGGCAGGACACCGGCAGCTTGCTGGCGATGATCGCGTTGACCGTGCGGCCACGCTGACGCAGGCTCAGGCCCAGGTCGCCGTGCAGCAGGCTCTTCATGTAATTGACGTACTGCACACCCAGCGGCTTGTCCAGGCCGTATTTCTCGGCCAGTGCCTGCTGAGCAGCCGCACTGATGGACTTTTCTGCCACGAACGGGCCGCCGGGGACCAAGTTCATGACAAAAAAGGTAACCGTGGCCACAATGAAGATGCTGAAGATGCCCATTGCGACACGCTTGATGATGTACTTTGCCATCGTTTGATGCCACTCCATTCCTATCAATGAAATACTATTTTGGCGTTCCCGGTCTGAGCCAGGCACTTTCCCGCATCTGCGTCTCACAGTGCAGACGTCTGTCCTTGGCACACGGACAGAAAAAGCGAATAGAAAAACGATGGCATCTTGCGGCTGCATAAACACCATCGTCCATAACCGAGAAACACTTTTTTAATTATAGTAAGGAGGGGGAATTTTGTCAATTCAGGTGAAAATCATTCACCCTACTGTAGTAAAGCATGAGCAAAATAGAATACCTTTGTCCGTGCAGGCCGGTCAGCTTTCCGGTTTCTGGGCGGCATCGGCCTGGCTGTAGTAGCGCTTCTTTTCCCTGTACATGTTCTCATCGGCCAGGCGCAGCAGGTCCTCCAGGTTCTCGGTGCTGGCCTGCCATACCCCGCCGATGGACGCATCCACGCCGTTTTTCTGCATCTGACGGCGCAGCTGCTCGGTCTTGCGGGCAAAATCCTCGCGGCTCACATCCAGCAGGATCACCACGAACTCGTCACCGCCCACCCGGTAGGCGTCCTCGGCAAAAATGCCCGCAATGGTGCCCGCCGCCCGCACGATCAGCTCGTCACCGGCGCGGTGGCCCTGCTCGTCATTCACCTTTTTCAGGCCGTTCAGGTCGATGTAGATGGCACCGATCTGCTGATCCTGCACCTGCTTGTAGGCTTCCAGCCGCTCGATGTATCGGTTGCGGTTGTACAGGCCGGTGAGCATGTCGCGGTAGCTGAGCTTTTCCAGATAGGCCTGCTGCTTTTTGCGGTCCAGACTGTTGGTCACAAAGAACTGGATGGACGACAGCAGGGTCGCGTCATCGTAGTGCGCGCGGGGGTTGTCCACACCCAGAAAGCCCACCACGGCTCCGCCTTTCATCAACGGCACGGCCAGCAGGCGCCACACCTGCTGCGCCTTCAGCATCTCGTAGCTGGGCTGGCCCCGCTCCTGCTCCAGATCGGACATATAATAGGAACGGCCCTGCCGGAAGTTCTGCATCCAGACCTCGATGACCGAAACAGGCACCTCCTGCAGATTGTCCATCTGGGCACTTACTTCCTGCCCGCAGATGTACTCAAAGGTGTTGATGAGCACGTCCCGGTCCGGGTCGATCTCAAACACATAGGTGCGGTCGGCCTGAAAATAGTCGTTCACAGTGGCCAGCAGGTTGTTGATGCCCACGTCGATGTCGGTGTCGGAGTTCAGCTTGCCCACGCAGCTGTTCAGCATGGTGGCGATCTCCAGACGCTGGCGGATCTGCTCCTTGGTCCGCTCTGAGACGGCCAGCTCCCGGTTCTGGGCGCTGGTGGCCACCACGAACAGCAGGATCATGGATGCCCCCACCGACAGGCTGATGAGGGAAATGTCGTCCTGGAACACCTGACACGCTGCCACCGACAGCGGCAGGACCACACAGCCGAACATGGCGATGCGGCGTCCCATCGTGAGTTTCTGGTAAAACTGGGCCATCATGGTGGTCTCTGTGCCCATGCCGATGAGCAGCAGCACCATGGATAGCGGGAAGGCATCGCTGCGGTGGTAGATGTTCTGGGCGTCGATGTAGTAGAGCAGTGGGCTGAACTGGGACACGAACACCAGCCCGATGCCCACGGCGCAGGTAATGTCCACCGTCCGGCTGCGTTTCGGGGCGCAAAGACGGCCGTCCTCCCGCAGATAGCAGCCCACATAGTGGTTGAACAGGAACAGCACCAGATACAGCCCCGCATACACCACAAAGTTGGCGGCGACCATGATGAGGTGGCTTGCTTTCCCCGGCGTGCCCTGCACGAACCAGGCGGCCGCATCGCAGCACAGCAGCGCAGCCGCCGAAAGCTCCATCCAGAGCAGCCAGTTGCGTTTTTCCCGGTTGTGGTCTTTTCCCATGGACAGGCAGAACGCCGCCGTCAGGCAGAAACAGCCGCCCCACAGCAGGGCAACGTTCATGATCCGCTCCTGTTCACTCATCCGCACTTCCTCCACGCTTGTCCTTTTTTCTGGCCCCTCTCCCCTGAAGTATACCACAGGCCCCCGCAAAAGGATATGGTTTTCGCACAAATTCGACGCCTGAAAATGCGTCACGTCCGGTGTTTTTTCATGAAAGTTTCTGGAAACGCCGCTTTGCCGCCCTAAAACAATGCACCCTGCCGCTCCAATCGAGCGGCAGGGTGCTGCCTTACAATCCAAACAGGTCTGCATGC
>CABQHF010000226.1 GCA_902463905.1 uncultured Faecalibacterium sp.
AGGCTGGCGCGGCCCAGCACCTTTTTGATCTTGTTGGTCTGCAGGTGGCCGATAAAATGGCTGGGCTTGCCGCAGTAGGCCCCGGCGTCAAAGTTTGCGCACAGCTCCTGCACATGGTTCTCGCCAAACACGTCAATGGGCAGCGCGGCACTGGCGGCCACCGTCTCAGCGGTGCGGGTCTTGCAGGCGGCGCACAGCTGCACGGCTGCCGGGTCCCGGCCTGCTTCCCGGGCAGCGGCAGCCATCTTTGCGCGGATCTCCTCCACGGCTTCCCGCATTTGCTCCAAAGTCTTTTCTGCCATGGTATCTCAGTCCTCCTCGGTATACTTGGCGCGCTCGCCGCCAATGAGCTTCGGGCGGGTGCGGGCGCACAGGATATTTGCTTCGCCGATCTTGGAAAGGCTCAGCCGCACCGGCACGGCCACCCGCTTCAGGTGCATGCCGATGAGGGTGCCGCCGATGTCGATGCCCGCGTGGGCGCGGATCTCCTCCACGGCCACCGGGTCCCGGAAGTTCTTCCAGCAGGTAGTGGCCCAGCTGCCGCCGGCATGGGGCCGGGGCACCACGCACACTTCCTCCCAGCCGTATTTTTCCGCAGCTTCCCGCTCGATGATAATGGCCCGGTTCAGATGCTCACAGCACTGCGCTGCCAGCCAGATGCCGTTTTCGGCCAGCACCGGGGCAATGCCTGCATACACGGCGCGGGCCGCTTCCAGGCTGGAATCCTTGCCGATGTGCCCGCCCACGATCTCGCTGGACGAGCAGCCTACCACGAACACATCACCTTTTTTCAGCTTTGCTTCGGCCAGCAGTTCGGTCACGGCCTGCCGGGCCTCCTGTTCGATCTGTTTCTGAAATGCTTCTGTCATATCAAAACACCTCGGTCTTTAAATGCGTGCCGACAGCACCTGTGCGCTGTCCGCCGCGCCAAAATACACTTTGCTGCCCACCGGGCACACCGCCGTGCAGCTGCTGCCGCCGGTGAACGTCCGCTTCCAGCTGCCGTCGGCGGTGCTCACCGCCTCCGCGCAGGGAGCGTCGGACGGCAGGCCGAACAGCTTTTCCTGCAGATTCTGACCCGCCCGCAGGGCGATGCCCCGCAGCAGGGTGCTGTCGGCGTTCTTTTCCAGCCAGCCGCTGCGGGCCCAGCGGTAGCTGATGTACAGGGTGCCGTCGGCTTCCATGGCCAGTGCACCGGGGTAGCCCGGCAGGCCGGAAAAGGCACTTTGGCAGTTTTTGCCGCCCGCCGTCAGTTCCCGGGCGTCAGCGTCCATGCTCCATACACAGCGATTGCCCAGATCCGAAACATACAGGGTCCTGCCGTCCGGGCTCAGGGCCAGGCCGGATGCCCCGGCCACGCCGCCGACCACCCGCTGCACCGACCGGTCCGCCGGGTCGTACACATACACCCAGCCGGTGCCGGTGTGGGCCAGCAGCTCGGTGCGCAGGGCCGCTTCCAGCCCATTGTCCACGGCTTCCCCGCCCGCCACGGCAAAGTACACCTTGCCGTCCGGGCCGGCCTCCACCGCAGAGACGGCCCCCAGCGGGGCCCCGTCGATCTGGGTGACCACCTGCTCCACGGCTGCGCCCCAGCTGTCGCTCCGGACGCGGCACAGCGCCCCGCCGCCGGTGGTGATGACGGTCAGCCACAGATCCCCGGTATCGTCAAAGGCAAAGCCGGTCAGCTCCCCTTCCACGCTCAGGATGGCCGAAAAGCTGCCGCCGTCGGTGCGCACAAGGTCGCTCTTCCGTTTTTTCAGGGTCGCACCGTCCCAGGCCGCCGCATATACAAAGTCGTCTTTTTCCCGGATGCAGTCCACTCCCTGATATTCGCCCAGCGCCAGCCCATCCCGGCTGTCGGTGGAAAGGGCGGTCTGCACGGCCCCGGTGCTCTGGCGCACATCCGGCGCGGCGTAGCTCTGGGGCGGGGTGTCGATGGGCCGGAACACCAGCGCGTACACCAGTGCCAGCAGGATACACACCCCGAACACGGTGCTGGCGGTGCGGAACCGCTTGAGCAGGGCATCCCGCTCCACCGCCATCTGGGCTGCATATTCGGCCCGGCGGCGTGCCGCCCGGGCGTTGGCGCGGTTGGCCCGCCGCATCCAGCGGTCCACGAACAAGGCCACCTGCGGCCCCACCGTAAGGGACGCAATGGCAAGGATCAGCAAAAATTCAACCAGTCCGATTCGCATGCAAAAATTTCCTTTGTCTGTCTGAAAATGATGGGGACTCCATCTTGCGCTAGTATAGCATTCCCGCGCACAAAGGGCAAGCGGGACAAAAAAGAACTGCCGCACAGCATCGTGCAGCAGCTCCTTTAACGCATTTTCACGAGAGGAAACGCCTTATCTTGTCTCGATCGGCCGGGTGATCTGCTCCCCGCTGCGGGTCACGAGGGAACCGGCGGGCACCTTGCCCCGGATGATGCAGCCCGCATCGCATTCCCGGCTGACCCCCTCCTCCCGGCTGAAGCGGTGGTTATTATCAAAGATCTTCACCCCGGGGCCGAAAAGGGTATTCTCGCCGATCGTTATCTTTCCAAGGCAGCTGATGACCGCGCCATCGTTGAAGTAGACCCCGCTGCCGATGTTCAGTCTGCCGTACCCATCTGTGGTGATGAACACACGCCCGTCGCTTTCCACCCGGTCGCCCAGCATCACCCGGGCACCGCTGCTCAGCCGCAGTTTCAGCGGCTTATCCAGCAGGATGCCCTGCCCGAACTGCAATCCCCGGCAGAGGAACCACCTTTTCCATTGCAGGCGGCAGCGGTTGCACAGGCTGCGCCGTGCTTCCCGCAGCTTGCGGGGCGCGCACTGCCGCAGCCACATACACCAGCGCCCGACTTTGGTACACTTGAAGCGCTTGCGCAGATGGCTTGCCTTATCGCCCGCTGCCGTGGTAGTAGTGGATGCCAAAGGTGCGCTCCGTCCTGTGCATCCGCTCGGTCACATAATCAAAGGGCGAAAAGCAGTCGGTAGGCAGCACCAGAAAACCGTCTAGCTCCTGCTGCTCGTCCTTCTGCTGCAAACCAGCCTTTGTAAACAGCAGGGTGTCCCGCTGGGTGCAGGCGCGCAGGTCCGGCTCGCCGGTCTCCTGAATAAAGGCGGCATTGCGGTAGCCTGCCAGCATTTTGCCGATCATCTCACAGCCCGGCTTTGCGCCCACGCCGGAGCCGGTGTACACCAGCAGCGTGCGGCCGTAGGGTGAGGGTGCGCTGTGCTCCATGCCGATAAAACCCTTATACTCCAGCAGCTCATCCAGCGGGCGCACCAGCTCCACGTCCGTGTCCAGATAGATGCCGCCGTACTCGTACAGCACCGCCAGCCGCACATAGTCCGATACAAAGGCGTATTTCTTTGCCTCGTAGGCCTGCTGTGCGTAGCGGTTTG
>CABQHF010000227.1 GCA_902463905.1 uncultured Faecalibacterium sp.
AGAGCCATGGCATAGCGGCTGCTTTCCACCTTCACCACGGTCACGCCCGGCACGGTGGTCAGGTCGATATCGTGCTGGATGACCAGTGCGCTGACGCCCTTGGCGGCACAGTCTGCGGCAAACTCGTGGCTGTCACGCTGGGTGCCCACGATGCACACGAACAGCAGGCCCGGTGCCGCCTTGCGGCTGTCATAAATGATGTCGTTGATCTCGGTCTCCGGGCTGTCCTGCACCAGTGTGTAAGGCACGCCCTCCATCAGTTGTTCCAGTTTCATCTTTTACACGCTCCTCTAAAACATTGATGTTGGGGGTCACATGGGGTTCTTGTCCTCGTTGGCGGTCATGCGGGCGGGGTCAGTCAATGCAGGCTCCTCCTGGGCGGTGTCCGCCGCCGGGTCGGCTGCTGCACCGGCAGCGTCCTCCGCTGCCGCAGTATCTGTGCCGTCCGTGCCTGCTGCAGCGTCCGTGGCGGTGTCCTCCGTGGTTTCCGGCTCGGTCTTTTCCGGCACCACATAGCCGGAAGGCAGGGTCGGCTCACCCTGTGCAAAGTAGATCTTGCGGGTGCTGCCGGCGCTGACATGGCTGAAGTCCAGCCGGCCGGTGTCGGTAGCTGCACAGCCCTTGCCGTCCTCGTTGTTCAGCATATAGCGGGCGCGGTCCAGCTTATAATCCAGATCGTTCAGCGTCCCCAGCAGCACGCTGATGCGGTCCTGATACAAAAAGGCGATCTGCTCGGTGTCCGCAAATTCAATGCGGGTCACGTCGCTCCGCATGCCGTACTCGTCCAGCTTGGCCTGCAGGGTCGCCAGCGCGCTCATCTTTGCGTCAGCCTCGTCCACCACGCCGGATGCACTGCTGTCGGATGCGGCACTGGTGCCGGCCGTGCTGTCGGCCTCCGGTACGGCAAAGCTCAGCTGCTCGCCCGGGGCGGCGGTGGTCGCTTCACCGCCGTACAGGGTGCACAGCCCGTCCGGCTGCGCGGGGTCTGCGGACAGGATCTTGAACTTGTCCGAAAGGGTCAGCCAGCTGCTGCCCGCCTGCACTGCATAGGTGGGGGTGGCTTCGGTCACCTGCACCACCACGGTGTTGGGGTAGTCGCGCACCACGCGGATGGATTCCAGCAGCGGGTACTGGCGTTCCAGCTCTGCAGCCTTCGCACCGGAGTCAAAGCTGAAGATGTTTTCCTCCACCTGCACCCCCAGTGTCTGCAGGATGCTGTCGGCGGAGTACCCGGCGATCTCGGTCACCTGGGTGCCATCCGCCGTCTGCACCTGAATGGCGCTGATGCGGAACAGCATGGTCACCGTGAGGTACATACCGATCCCGATGACGCACAGCAGCAGCCCAAATGTTGCCAGACGGTGGAGCCTCCGCCGCCGACGGATGGCGGCACGGGTCAGGCGGCGCTTTTTGCGGCCTTCCCGGCGCTGTGCGTCCCGCTGCGGAGCGGGGCGCAGCTTCTGGTTTTTGTTGTACCCCTGTCCCTGCTGCTGCAGGCGGGCGGCAGACCGGCTGTTCTGCGCAGGCCGGCCGTTCCGGTTCGCAGGACGCTGGGCCGGGCGGCGGTTCTGCCCGCCGCTGCTGCGGGGCCGCTGCGCGGTGCTCCTCTGCCCGGCAGGGCGGCGGGCGGTGCTGCCGGTGTCCCGCACCGGGCGCGGCTGGGTGGGGAACTCGATGCTGTTGTCGGTCCGGGTGCGCCGCACCGTACCGTTGGCCGTGCGGGCCGGCGGGCGGCTCAGCGGCTCCCCGTTGAAGCCATAGCGGCTGGTATCGCTTGCCCCGTCGTTCGGGGGCGTGGTTCTCTGCGAAGACCCAGAGGAACGCAGCGAATCCCGGTTCTGGTCATAGGAACGCCCGTTATTGCCGTATTGCTGCATTGTCTGCACCTTCTTTCCGGTTTCTTTCTACGTTCAGGCCTTCTTCACAAGCTCCAGCAGGGCTGCTGCAATGCGGTCCAGGCTGTCGTCCACCGACAGGCTGCGGGCATTGCGGCCCATCTCGGCCAGCTTGCCGGGCTGGGTCAGCATCTCCGAGACGGTCTGCACCAGCTTTTCGCCGGTCAGGTCCTTTTCTTCGATGACCACAGCGGCCCCGGCCTTCTGCAGCTCCATGGCGTTGTAGTACTGGTGGTTCTCGGCCACATTGGGGCTGGGGATGAGCACAGCGGCACGGCCCACGGCCTCCAGCTCAGCCAGCGTCAGGGCACCGGCACGGCTGATGACCAGGTCTGCTGCTGCCAGCAGCTCCGGCATGTTATTGATGTATTCCTTCACCACAAGGCTGTCGCCCTCAGCAAAGCCCTTCTGCTGTTCCAGGTCCTTGAACAGCTGCACACCGTACTGGCCGGTGGCGTGCAGGTGCAGCACCGGCTTGTGCTCGTGCTGCTCCCAGGCGCACAGGTCACCCACCACTTCATTGACCCGGCGGGCACCCAGGCTGCCGCCGAAGGAAAGGATGACCGTACGGTCCCCTGCCCCCAGCTGGGCGCGGATGGCGTCGCGGTTCTTTGCCTGGGTGAACACCTCCGGGCGCACCGGGTTGCCCACCACGATGGTCTTTTGCGGCGCACCCAGCTTTTCCACAGCGGCGGGCACCGCGGCAAACACGATGTCCACATCCGGGGCCAACAGCTTGTTGGTCACACCGGGGAAGGCGTTCTGCTCATGCAGCGCGGTGTGGATGCCCATCTTTGCGGCGCAGCGCACCACCGGGCCGGACACATAGCCGCCGCAGCCGATGACCAGGTCCGGCTGGACCTCCTTCATGATGGCCTTGGCCTTGGGGCCGGAGAGGGCCAGATTCCACAGGGTGACGATATTTCGTTTGATGTTGTGCAGCGACAGCTTGCGCTGAAAGCCGGTGATCTCGATGTGGTGGAAGGGGTAGCCCGCCTGGGTCACCAGACGGTACTCCATGCCCTCCTTGCGGCCGGCAAAGTGGATCTCGGCGGTGGGGTCTGCTTTTTTCAGGGCACCTGCAATAGCAAGTGCGGGGTTGATATGGCCGGCCGTACCGCCGGCAGCGATCAGAACACGCATGGTGATTCCTCCTGTTTGTCGTTACTGTTCTGCCCGGGCCGCCCGTGCGTCGGCCAGAACGATGGTCTTTTCTCTGCGGGCAGCTTCCTGCTCGGCCTTTGCGGCTTCATGCTGGGCGCGCAGCGCTTCCCGCTGCTGAGCCGCCCGCTCGCCGTTGCGGCCGATGTTCACCATCACGCCCATCTCGGCCAGCAGCAGGATCAGGCTGGTGCCGCCCGACGAGAAGAAGGGCAGGCTGATGCCGGTGTTGGGCAGGGTGTTGGTGACCACCGCGATGTTGCAGAACACCTGCCAGGCGATCTGTGCCATGATGCCGATGCCCACCA
>CABQHF010000228.1 GCA_902463905.1 uncultured Faecalibacterium sp.
ATGGCGGTCTTGTCCTCGTTCTGGTTGAGCTGGTAGTTGATATCCTGAAACTGCACGGTTTTCGTGTAGTAGCTGTCCGTCACGCGGCACACGCCGTCGGGATACATCCGCTGAAAAGGGATGCTGTCCTGGGCGGACTTCTTTCGCTTATCCTGACGCCTGGCTCTTGCAATCGCCGCGTCGATCTGCTTTCGCTCGGCTCGTGTGAGCTTTCTTGCGGGGGTTTTGTTTGTGGACAATCGCGTAGACCTCCTTATCCAAAATATCCTGCCGGTTCAGCAGGTCGTAGAAATTGTTCGTCCTGTACGGGCGCTGCCTGGGGCGCAGAAAGCACACCTGTACGATGTTGCGGATGAGCTTCTCCGGCGGCTGACCGTTCTTTTCGTACATGGCCAGCAGGAAGAAGGGCAGCATGACCAGCATCATGCAAAGAGCCGCCGCGCTGCTGCCGATATGCCCCTTGAGCAGAAAGAAAAGCGGTACGCCGATGAGCGCGCCGCCGCCGAAGCACAGAATCTGCCGTTTTGTTAAATTGAACATGACCTTGGTTTTCACCGCGTTCAAGTCCTTGGGTACGGGAACGTATGCCAAATTTCATCACCTCCGTCAGTGGGCGTGGAACAGGCTCCTGGCAAGGGAGCTCGTCTTAAACAGCGTGAAGCACAGCAGCACCGTGTACCCCATGCACGTCCATATGGCCGCCGAGACGCTGCTCTCCACCACGATGTTCTGGATCAGCACCGCGTAAATCGCCACGCAGACGATGATGAGGAAGCCCTGAAACCCCAGCGCCAGCAGGCTTCTGAGGTAATTCTGGCCCATCTGCCCCCATTCCCGGTTGGCCATGGTCGCCATGGGGATGGGCGCGATGGAGGTCACGCAGTAGATCTCGATCATTCTGCCGTAGCAGATGATGAAGATGCAGATGGTCAGCGCCCACATGGAAAGATGCACGACCACGGACTCCAGCCACAGCCCCAGCAGCGACCAGACCTCCATTTCCGCAAGCGCAGCTTCAAATCCCGCGATATGCTCGTTGAACGTCAGGGACGTGTCCGATATGATGATGCCCGACGCGCTGTTGACAACGCTCTGAGCCGCTTCGAACACACCCATGACAATGTTCCATGTGTTGGTGACGATGAGCACGGCGCAGGCGGTCTTGAATATCCACTTGAAGAACATCCAGGTGTCCACGTCGTGCATATTGTTCTTTTCCGTAATGATCTGAATCAGCTCAAGCGTCATGACAAAGGCGAGAATCACGCCCGCGATGGGCAAAATCACATTGTCCGACAGCGTTCGGATCATGCCGTAGACGCCGCTGTTCCAGCCCTGGGGCGTAGCGCCCACCTGTCCGGCGATGCCCGCCACGCGGCTGTTCACGTTGTCAAACAGTCCGTTCACGTTGTCCATGATGCCGCTGACCAGCAGCGCCTTCAGCCATTCGGTGAATTTCTGCCATATCAAATCCAATGGGCTTTACCCTCCTTTCCCGCAGCGCCCGCCCCGAGGGGCGGACGCCGCGAAGGATTTGTGCGGGCGATTAACCGAACAGGCCGGAGAGCAGGGGTACGAGAATGACGCCGATGAGCGCCACGCCGCCGCCCGCCATGAGCTGTTTCATGCCCTGACTTTTTGCACCGGGGTTGTCGTTTCCGTAGCCTTCCAGCAGGTTAATGGCTCCCCAGATGCCGAGGCCTGCGCCAAGGGCAATAACCAAAGTTTGGAGAACGCCGACAGCAGAGTTGAAAAATTCCATATTTGTGTTGCCGGAATCATTGGGTGTTGGTTGTGTTGAAATCTCGCGGATACAGCAGGAGCCGGAGCGAAAGCTGCGATGCAGCCCCGATTCCGGCTTCTCCTTTCAATTTTTAGTTCGTGGATTCGTTCCGACCCTGCAAGCGAGGAAGCGTCTTTTCTCATCTGTATCTATATAAAAAGCCGCCGCATGAGGGCGGCGGGCTTATGCGCTCAGACGCGGCCCGCGTCGAACACCTCGTATACCTCATCCGCTTTCGGCACCAGCCTTGTGGAGAGGTATTTCTCGATATCAAAGGCGTTCCTTGGGTTCGCGTCCGACAGATACTTATAATTGGGGTGACGGGTGATGTCGTACTTGTCCGAAAGAAAGGGACGCACGCCCCGAAGCTGCAAGATGCACTTGCCGCCGTCCAGCACCGCCAGCTCGTCTATCGTGGCAAGGTCTTTGCCCAGCTTCTGATAGTTCAGGCTGTGGGACACCTCCCGTCCACGGCTCTCGCCGGTGTTGAAGGTGTCGATGGTCTCTTTCCCCAGCGCCTGATTCAGATCCTTCAGCGTACCGGGCTCCTTGCCGCCCAGAAAAATCGAGCTGTCGCAGTTGCCGATGATGGTGTCGGCGTTGTCCTTGTACAAAGCCTTTAGCTGACTTTGGGCTTGCAGCACCAGACAGGCGGAAATCTCGCGGCTGCGGATGGTAGCCATGAGCTTTTCCAGATTCGGTATCTGCCCGATGTTGGCGCACTCATCGATGAGGCAGCGCACATGGACGGGGAGCCTGCCTCCGTACACGTCGTCGGCCTTTTCGCACAGCAGGTTGAATAACTGGCTGTAAATCATGGAAATGAGGAAGTTGAAGGTGCTGTCGGTGTCGCTCATGATGAGAAACAGCGCCGTTTTCCGGTCGCCCAGGGTGTCCAGCTCCAGCTCGTCGTACATGGTGATTTCCCGCAGCTCCTGAATATCGAAGGGCGCAAGGCGTGCGCCGCAGGAAATATTGATCGACTTGGCTGTTTTGCCCGCCGCTAATTTGTATTTTTTATATTGCCGCACGGCAAAGTGATTCGGCTCACGGCTTGCCAGCTCCTTGAAGGCCAGATCCACGTTGTTCTCAAAGGTCTCATCGTCCTCGCGCACCTCCATGGCGTTGATGAACTCGATGAGCGTGGCGAAGTTCTGTTCCTCCTCGGGGGCTTCGTAGTGGATATAGCCGATGAGCGCCGTGTAGAGCAGCGTCTCGGCCTTCTGCCAGAAGTCGTCCCCGGATTTCCCGTCCCCCTTGGTGTTGGCGATGAGGGTCGTGACCAGCTTCAAAATATCCTTCTCGCTGTGGATATACGCAAAGGGGTTGTAATGGTGGGACTTCTTGAAGTTGATGGAGTTGAATATCTTCACCTTATAGCCATTGCGGAGCATGAGCTTTCCGCACTCCACGGCGATGCTGCCCTTCGGGTCGGTGACAACGTATGAACTGTGTAATTGCATGAGATTTGGCTTAATGAAAAACCGCGTCTTGCCGCTGCCGGAGCCGCCCACCACCAGCACGTTTTTGTTCCGCGCCGTCTTGGGGTCTTTGGGACGGTTGGACATCATGAGCCG
>CABQHF010000229.1 GCA_902463905.1 uncultured Faecalibacterium sp.
CTCGTAGCCGGGCAGCTCCGAAAGGCGCTGCGGGTCGGGGTATTTTACCGGCACAAGCTGACCGTTTTCCACCGTGAATACATGGTGCTTTGCAAACATACCGTAGCCCTTTTTGCCCACCTCGCTCATGCGCTGGGCGTAGGCGGCGGCAAGATCAAGCTCACAGGTCTGCCACCGGGGCAGGAACGCCAGCTCCGGCCGCTGCGCCTGTTCAGAGTAGGCGGTCTGGAACAGATCGTCCAGCGTCAGCCCACACAGCTGCTGCAAAAATTGCAGCTCGCTGTCCAAGGCGCTTTGCAGCAGCGCGTCCAGCTGCCCGGCAGCGGCCTGCCGCACGCAGATGGTCTCGGCCTCCAGCACAGCATTGCTCAGGTAGCTGCCCCAGTTGGTGGTGTACTCGAACAAAGCGGCCTCAAAGGCGGCTACGGCATCGCACACCGGGCCGTAGGAGGTGCTGCCCGCCTCCATGCGGTCGGTCAGGTCTAAAAGCTTTGCCACAACAGGGTCGTTCAGCAGGGCGCGGAACACAACAAGCCCATGCAGATGGGCATTCCATTCTCTTAATTTCATAGGTCGATCCCTTTTCCTCTCCATTAGCACATACCCTACAAAACGCAGGTACGCAGATATTAAAAGTATACAGCGGTTCAGGCGGGGATGCAAGAGGTGTTAAAAATGCTTCATCTTTCGGGTGATTCAGGTTACAAATTGTCGATTGACAAAAGCCCGGTTTATAGTATAATTTACATCAACAAATGCGCAGATGGGAAAAAGTACCACACGATCCCCACTGTTCAGAGAGCTGCCGTCTGGTGCAAGGCAGTCAGCGTTTCGTGCGGAAAATCATCCCGGAGCAGCCTGCCCAACGGGTGCAAACCCTTGTAAGCAGCGCCGGTTGCAGCCGTTACCGTGCAGGGCTTTGTTGGAAGCCCGTGAGAGGGTGTGCACAGCACGCCAACGAGAGTGGTACCGCAGAGAGCTTGATGTTACAAGGTCTTTGTCTCTTGAAAGAAGCAGGGGACAAGGGCTTTTTCTTTTTCGGAAGCTCTCCCCGAGGGAATGGATAAGAAGTGGAACAGGAATAGGAGCAACACCATGCAGTTGAATGGTTCTCAGATCTTTGTAGAGGTCCTGTGCGAGCAGGGAGTGGACACTCTTTTTGGCTACCCCGGCGGCGCTGTGCTGAACCTTTACGACGAGCTGTATAAGAATGCCGACCGCATCACCCATGTGCTTACCGCCCACGAGCAGGGCGCAGCCCATGCAGCGGACGGCTACGCCCGCGCCACCGGCCGCACCGGCGTGGTGCTGGCTACCAGCGGCCCGGGTGCCACCAATCTGGTCACCGGCATTGCCACCGCCTATATGGACTCGGTGCCCATGGTGGCCTTTACCGGCAACGTGCCCACCGGCAGCATCGGCAAGGACAGCTTTCAGGAAGCGTACATCGAGGGCATCACAGTGCCCATCACAAAGCATAATTTCACGGTGCGCCGGGTAGAGGACTTGGCCGACACCATGCGGGCAGCTTTCCGCATTGCGCAGAGCGGCCGCAAGGGCCCGGTGCTGGTGGATATCCCCAAGGACGTGACCGCAGCAGTGTGCGAGTTCACCCCCAAGCAGCCGGAGCCCATCCGCACCGTGACTACCTATAATGAGGAGCAGGTGCACTGGGCGGCAGACCTCATCAACGCCGCACAGCGTCCGCTGGTGTACTTTGGCGGCGGCGTGCGCAGCGCAGCCAGCTGCCAGCCGTTGCGGGATCTGCTGCACAAGGCGGAGATCCCCGCCACCTACACCCTGATGGCGGCAGGCGTTGTGCCCTACGGAGACCCGATGAATCTGGGAATGCTGGGGATGCACGGCTGCTACACCTCCAACCGGGCGGTAGCGGAGTGTGATGTGCTCATCGCGGTGGGTACCCGCTTTTCCGACCGCGTGGCGCTGAACCCCAAGACCTTTGCCAAAAACGCTACCATCATCCAGATCGACATTGACGCCAGCGAGCTGGGCAAGAACGTGGATGTGGATCTTTCCATCGTGGGCGATGCAGCCTATGTGCTGAACGCCATGCTGCCCCAGATCAAGCCCGCCAAGCACCCGGACTGGATGACGATGATCCAGAGCTGGCAGGCACAGGATTACCACCCTGTGTCCGATCCCACCCGGCTGATGCCTCATCAGGTCATCGGCGAGGTGTGCAACCAGTGCGGCCCCGACGCCGTGTATGTTACCGATGTGGGTCAGCACCAGATGTGGGCGGCGCAGTACCTGCGCCACACCAAGAGCCGCGGCTTTATCACCAGCGGCGGCCTTGGCACCATGGGCTTTGGCTACGGCGCTGCCATTGGTGCCCAGATGGCACTGGGACGCCAGCAGCGTGTGGTGATGTTTACCGGCGACGGCTCCTTCCACATGAACCTGAACGAAGCCTGCACCGCCGTCAGCTACGAGCTGCCCATCATCACGGTCATCTTCAATAACTCGGTGCTGGGCATGGTGCGCCAGTGGCAGACCACCTTTTACGGCAAGCGTTACAGCCAGACCGACCCCCACCGCAAGACCGATTTTGTCAAGCTGGCAGACGGCTTTGGCCTGAAGGGCTACCGCTGCACCAATCTGCCGGAGTTTCAGGAAGCCTTTGCAGATGCCCTGCAGCAGAAGGGCCCCACCTGGATCGAGTGCATCATTGACAAGGACGAAAAGGTGCTGCCCATGATCCCCGGCGGCGGCGATATCAACGACATCATCATGGAATAAGGAGGACACAGCATCATGGAATCTGATCAGCGCAGGGTCATCAGCCTGCTGGTGGACAACCAGAGCGGCGTTCTGGCCCGGGTGTCCAACCTGTTCTGCCGCCGCGGCTTCAACATCGACACCCTGACCGTTTCGGCCACCAACGACCCGGCGGTGAGCCGCATCACCCTCACCATTACCAGTGACGACAAGGCCCTGCAGCAGCTCGTCCTCCAGACCGAGCGTCTGGAAGTGACCCGGCAGGTGTTCGTGCTGGATAAGGATAAGACCCTCCAGCGGGAACTGCTGCTGCTCAAGGTGGCATCCGACGTGCACAACCGTGCCGAGCTGCGGGAGATCGCCAGCATTTACAAGGCCAAGATCATCGACCTCTCGCCGGACAGCATGGTGTTTGAGTTGATCGGCAAGCCGGACAAGATCGACGCCTTCCTGAAGATGTTCGAGGACTATAAGATCCTGGAACAGTGCCGCACCGGCGTCACGGCGCTGGAGCGCGGCGGGATGCACCAGCATATGCAAAAGCCGCCGCAGGAAGTGCGCGCGGCCCAGCTCCCTCTGCCGGGCACCCATTGCCCGGAACGCACCTGAAT
>CABQHF010000230.1 GCA_902463905.1 uncultured Faecalibacterium sp.
CCTATAAATCCCCCATGAACGTTGTGAAATCTTCCAAAGCATCCATGGACGGTTTCTTGTGCCGCATCAAACGTTCAGCTTATTACAACGAAATTCCATAAAGCTGCATTGCATCTTACAGATGTTCTTGCTATACTCTGTATCGAACGCAACTTTATTTCGCAAATATGTTGCGCATTTTGCGCAAGCAGAGGAGGAGCTATGATGCAGCAGCTCAAATTACTTCATGGTGGTGACTATAACCCGGAACAGTGGCTGGATCGGCCCGATATACTGGCACAGGACATTGCACTGATGAAAAAGGCGCACGTCAATACCGTGACGCTGGGCGTGTTCTCATGGTCCACATTGGAACCGCAGGAGGGGGTATTTGAGCTGGATTGGCTGGCAGACATCATCCATAACCTGTATGCCAATGGAATCTATACGATCCTTGCAACGCCCAGTGCGGCCCGCCCTGCTTGGATGGCACACAAATACCCCGAGGTGCGCCGAGTCCGGGCAGACCGGGTCCGGGAGCTGTACAACCGGCGGCAGAATTACTGCTATACATCGCCGGTTTACCGAGAAAAAGTCCGCATCATCGACCAGAAGCTGGCGCAACGGTTCGGCAGCGACCCGGCTGTTCTGCTCTGGCATATCTCCAACGAGATGAGCGGCGACTGCCATTGCGAGCTGTGTCAGGCTGCGTTCCGCCGCTGGCTTAAGGCACGGTACAACTCTTTGGAAGCCTTGAACAAGGCGTGGAACGCCCGGTTCTGGAGTCACGACTATACCGCTTGGGAACAAATCGAAAGCCCTGCCCCGCAGGGGGAAAATGCCGTGCAGGGCCTTGCGCTGGACTGGAAGCGCTTTGTCAGTGACCGGCATATTGATTTTTTGAAATTTGAGCGCGATACCGTGAAAGAATTTGCACCGGATGCAAAATTCACGGTGAATATGATGTACCGGTTCGATGGGATCGACTATTTCAAAATGTCCAAAGAGATCGACGTGGCAAGCTGGGACAACTATCCCACATGGCACAAGCCCACCGAGACCGTGGAAGAAACGGCTCTGGACACCGCCATGATGCATGATTTATATTACTCCATGAAGGGCAAGCCCTTCCTGCTGATGGAATCCAGCCCCAGCTTTACCAACTGGCAGCCTGTCTCCAAGCAGAAAAAGCCCGGAATTGCAGAGCTTTCTGCTCTGCAGACGGTTGCACATGGTTCGGACAGTGTGCTTTACTTCCAGTGGCGGGCCAGCCGCGGTGCGGAGGAAAAGCTTCACGGTGCAGTCGTCGGCCACGATGGGCGGGAGGATGCCCGTCCCTTCCGGGAAACCGTCGGTGTGGGCCAAAAGCTGGAAGTGCTCTCGGAAATTGCAACAGTCTGCCGCGCAAAACAGGCGGCGATCGTCCACGACTGGGAAAACAAGTGGGCACTGGAAGGCTCCTGCGGCCCGCGCAATGCAGGGATGGGCTACTGGGACGAGCTGAAGCTGCACTACAATGCTCTTGCGCGGGAAGGCATTGCGGTGGAGTTCGTGAATCAGGAATCCGATTTGACGGGTTATGGTTTGGTCGTTGTTCCGATGGTTTATTTGCTGACCGATGCCTTTGCCCAAAAACTCTGTGATTTTGCCCGGAATGGTGGTACGGTCGTGGTTACATACTGGACCGGTGTGGTGGATGAAAGCGATTTGTGCCGTCTGGGTGACACGCCCTACGGCTTGACCGACCTGCTGGGCCTGCGCCGCACTGAGATCGACGGAATGTATGACGGCGAAACCTGCCGCTGCACCCCGATGGACGATTCCACTTTGCCGGAAACGCAGGCTTCGGTCCTATGCGAGGTCGCAAGTCTGAACGACACCGACCCTGCCACACCGCTGAGCGTTTATGCCGAGGACTATTATGCAAACTGCCCGGCGGTGGCTGTCCACTCCTACGGGGAGGGCCGTGCCTATTATCTGGCAAGTCGATTCGAGGAAGTGTTCTATCGCGCATTTTATCGTGCCGCTGTAAAGGAAGTCGGCCTGACCCCGGCCTGGCCGGAAGCTCTGCCGGACGGCGTTCTGGCCGCGCGGCGCGGTACGTTCGTCTTTGTACAGAACTGCAATGAACATCCGGTCGAAGTAGGCGGTGTTGCGCTGAACCGTTACGGAACGGCCGTCTGGAAAAACGGCGAGCAGGTCCTGTAAGGCGCAAAAATACCAACTTTCAGCGTTCTGCCAAAAAAGCAGAACGCTTTTTGTTTGCTTTCATACTTGACAAAGCGGGCTTACCCCGGTATGCTGGGGTGGCGCATTGTTGCGCAGTTCTGTGAAAAGGAGAGGATATCCTGTGGCTGCAAAGGAAACCGAAAAAATGACGATCGAGCAGGTGGCCGATGCGCTTGGTGTTTCTAAAACAACGGTATCACGCGCACTTTCCGGAAATGGACGCATCAGTGAGAAGACCCGCGCCAAGGTATATGCCTATATGGGACGCACCCGCACCGAGCCTGCCGCCCCGCAGGGCGGCGAAAAGGTGCGCACCAACAACATTGCCATGATCGTGCCACAGCGCTTTATTACGCTGGATCTGCCCTTTTTGCGCAAGTGCATGGGCGGCATCTGCACCATGGCAGACCAGCGCGGCTATGACCTGATGCTTTGCTACGCCTCCAACACCGAGTATTCGCAGCTGCAGCGGCAGCTGGCCAACCACAAGGTGGACGGCGTGATCCTGACCTACGCCATGGCGGATGATCCCTGCATCGAACTTTTGCGGCAATACGAGACACCTTTTGTGCTCATCGGACGCAGCGAGGACAAGACCATCCCGCAGGCAGACAACGATCAGGTCGCGGCTGCCTGCGAGATGACACGCATCCTTTTGCAGCTGGGTGCCAAGCGGATCGCGCTGCTGGTGGGCAGTACCATGTACGCCGTCAACACCGACCGCATACGCGGTTATCTGCGTGGATTCGCGGAATTTGGTGTGCCAGTAGACCAGCGGCTCGTTCATTCCGGTGTGGAATCTGCCGGGCAGACGCTCGATGCACTGGAGGCTGCGCTGGAGCAGAAGGCGGATTGCATCCTTTGCGGCGATGATGAGATCGCCTTTGAGGTCATGCGGGAGCTGCGGACGCGGCATATCCTCGTGCCCAACGATCTGCGAGTGGCCAGCCTGTACGACAGCTCCATGCTTGCCAGCATCACGCCGTCTGTTTCGGCGGTGCAGTACGATGCCGAGCAGCTGGGCAAGACCGCCTGCCGGATGCTGCTGGACCGGCTGGCCGGAAAAGAGATCGTCATGCGGCAGCTGGAAGGTTATCAGGTCATTTTGCGGGACTCTACCAAGTGGA
>CABQHF010000231.1 GCA_902463905.1 uncultured Faecalibacterium sp.
GCATGATGTTTCCTGACGGAAAATGATGTTGTCGTTCCGACAAATGATGTGTGCCTGACGGCACAATTGCCGCCGCAGGCGGCAGCATCCTCGCCCGCTCCGTCTTTGCTTCGCAGATCCACCTCTCCCCTTGGGAGAGCTGTCACCGCAGGTGACTGAGAGGGCGAGCACGCTGAAAAAGGAGAGGTGTGTATGTTCGATTTTCTCAAACAGAAGGACCGCACCCCACCCGCGCTGCCGGAGGGCACGGTGCGGCGGCACTTTTCCATCTCCGGGCAGGTGCAGGGGGTGGGCTTCCGCTACCGGGCGCGCTACGCGGCCCAGGCGCTGGAGCTGACCGGCTGGGTGGAAAACGAGGACGACGGCAGCGTGACGCTGGAGGTGCAGGGCGACCCGGACAAGTTCCCGGAATTGTTCGCCATGATCCAGCGCAGCGACTATGTGCGCATCACCGACATCCGGCAGAAGGACCTGCCGCCCGACCCCTGGGAACGGGGCTTCTCGGTGCGCGGCTACTGAATCACAGATGCATGCAAAAACGGCGGACGCAAGTGCGTCCGCCGTTTTGCTCTTTCTATCTTCAGCCTGCAATTTTGAGGGGAGAGTTGGCAGTCCAGATGGTGCCGTCCAGCAGCCGGGTCAGCGCCAGCGTTCCGTTGACCGAAACACGGGCCGGGTCCAGCGCGTAGAAGTCGCTTTCCTTCAGGTTGTCGGGGTCTGCCGTGGGGCTTATGCCCACCACACAGACCCAGTGTCCATAGGTGTCGCTGGTGGCAATGTGCGGGTAGTTCACCTGGGTCCAGCCGGAGCCGGACAGGTGATACTCGTAAGTAGAGGTGCGGTTGGCGTGTTTGTTCACACCGCTCACCGTGGTGTTTTTCAGGTGCACGATCACCGGCCGTCCGGCCGAAAGCTCGTTGTAAATGGTATGCAGGCAGGCGGACAGGTCCCCGGAATACCCGGTGTAGCCGCCGGCGGACCACACGGCACCGTTGGACCACATGCCGCTGCCGGAGCACACCCGCCCGTCCAGAATGGTGCGGGCGTAGCGCAGTGCATACCAGCTGCATTTGCCGGAGGTCTGGTTGCCGATGGAAAGGATCTGGCTGTGGTCAAAAGTCAGCAGCCGGATGCCGTGTTTTTCCTGTAAGGCGGCGTGGGCGCGGGGCGCGGCGAGAGCAAGCAGCAGCACCAGCGCAAGTGCTGCTGCCGCCAGCTGCCGGGCTGCCCGGGCGGGACAGTGCTGCATGGGGAGATCATCCTTTGCCTGTTATTTTTACGACCTCATTTTAGCATGAAAAAATGGTAGAACTGTGTAATTTTTAAAAGTTCCGGCACGAAATCTGAAAAAAACTGCGCATCCTCCTTTCATGGGCGCAGAACAGGGTGTTCCGGGCATGGTACACCCGGCTCCGGAGGGAGGGTAAACCGATGACGGAGCGCTGCGCCGCAGCGGCTGCCGAGATGGCTGCAAAATAAACCCGGATCTTCCTGCCCCGGAGAGCACCCGCTCCCGGGGCTTTTTTGCGCCTTTTTGTGACAAACTCTGCCGCTTGTGATACAATAAAACCGTATTCTGATGTGAACAGAAAGGAACGTTCCATGCAGCTGTTTGAACTGGTCAGCCCACGGCTGTTCCGCCCATTGGCGGGGCCGAACCGGGCGTTTTATGCGGAGCTGCTGCTCCTGCTGTGGGAAGAGTGCCGCCATACGGCCGACTACAGCATTTCCCGTGCGGAGGCCGTCTCCCGCGCGGAGGATTATTTTGCGGCACTGGCAAAGCCCCTGACGCTGGACGCAGACGGTGCCGGCGATGAGGAGGAACAGCCCACCCGCGACCCCCATACGCTGGCGCTGGGCTTTCTGCTGCGGCTGCGCCGCACCGGCTGGCTGGAAGAGCAGCCCGGCAGTTACGAGAGCGAGCCGACCCTGGCCTTTGTGCCGGAGGTGGCCCCGCTGCTGGACGCGCTGGAAGAGATCCTGAATCCCCGTGTGGTCACCTACACCGGCAAGCTGTACAAGGCCTGGCAGCTGCTGCAGGGCGTGGGGGAAGAGAAGAACCCCTACGAGAATGTGCTGCGGGAGGTGGCTTCCGATCTGGAAGCGCTGAACAAATCCCTGCGGGCGCTCAATGCGTCCATCGGCCACTACATCGACCGGCTCACCCGCAACCGCACCCCGCAGGAGGTGCTGGAGCTGTTTGACCAGTACGAAGAAAAGGTGGTGGCGGCGGCTTACCATCGCTTCAAGACCAGCGACAACCTGTTCAATTACCGCGCCTATCTGGAGGAAGGGCTGGACGCCTGCGAGGAAACGTATCTGCCCCAATTGGCGCTGGATTACGCCCGTGTGGAGCGCTGCGCCCCCGGCGAGGCCGCGCCCCGTGTGCGGGCCCTCATCCAGCAGCAGCGGGACGCGCTGGAAGAGATGAGCAACCTCATCCGGGAGATCGACGCCAGCCACATCCGCTACCGCAAGCGGGCCGTGCAGCGGGCACAGTTCCTGCTGCTGAGCGACCGCTCGTCTCAGGGCAGCGTCACGGCCCTGCTGCGCCGCTACGCCGAGGACATCCGCACCCCGGACCAGCTCTTTGAGCCGGATGACGGCCCGGTGGCCGCCCATCTGCATCTGTACCCGGCGGCTGCCTTTGGCGAAAAGTTTTTGTACCCGCCGGCCGCGCCCCGCACGGCGGCCCCGCTGGCCCCGGTGCAGACGGAAACGCTGGACCCGGACCAGCTGCGCAAAGAACAGCAATTGCTGCTGGACTACGCCCGGCTGGCTGTCACCGAAGAAAACGTGGCCCTGCTGGCACAGCAGGCACTGGCTGCCCGCCCGCAGGTGGAGGCATCCACCCTGGCGGAGGAATACCCGGGCGATTTTGCCCGCATCATCGGCCTGCATACCTATTCCCAGTCGCCGCACCGGAACTATGACATCCGGCTCACGGGCAACTGGGTGGAGCGCGGCGGCTTCCGGTTCGAGGACTTTGTCCTGACCCGCCGCAAGGAGGAAAACGATGGCAACGATTAACATGCTGGAAGAGACCGCAAACTACCTGCTCAACCACTGCTTCGTGCTGGGCAGCGTGGAGGATCAGCGGGCAAAATATCTCTATGTGCAGGATCATCTGCCCGAGGTGCGGGCGGTGTTCAAACCGCTGGGCTACGCTGTGCTGCTGTACCCGGCCCCGCTGCAGGCGGCGGCCCTGGTCAACGAGCACGAGGGCAGCCAGGCCCGGCTGCTGAAATATGAGAGCATCCTGCTGCTGGTGCTGCGGCTGCTCTACCTGCAAAAGCGGGAGAGCCTTGCCGCCAGCGCCGATCAGGTG